>CAJAYO010000585.1 GCA_903948415.1 uncultured Opitutia bacterium
GCGGATGGCGGGCGCGGTTTCGGAGCGCGCGCAAGCGCGCAGCCTACGTCGGATTGAATCGTAGCGGATGGCGGGCGCGGTTTCGGAGCGCGCGCAAGCGCGCGGCCTACGTCGGATTGAATCGTAGCGGATGGCGGGCGCGGTTTCGGAGCGCGCGCAAGCGCGCGGCCTACGGCAGATGGAATCGTTCCGGCGGAGGGCTGACGGCTACACCGCGATCATGGCCTTGAGGACGGCGGGATTGCCGGCGATCTCGCGGGGGAACCGCTCCGGTGTTTCCGCCAGGGCAAAGCGGTGCGTGATCCACGGCGTGGTGTTGAGGCGGCCCGCTTCGACGAGCGTGATGATGTCCCGGAACGTTTGAGGCAACGCGTTGCGGCTGCCGCAGAGCGTGAGTTCGCGGCGGTGGAAGTTGGGATCGTGAAAGGTCACGTCGCCTTGGAACAGGCCGACGAAAACAATGCGGCCGCCATGCGCGGCGAGCTCGAAGGTCCCGGCCATCGACGGCGCGTTGCCGGTGGCGTCGATCACGATCGTGGGCAGATCGCCGCCGCCGATAGCCTTGATTTGGGCGGCGGCCGCGGGTCCGGCTCCGACGGTATGCTTCACGCCGAGTTGGTCACGGCAGAAGGCGAGGCGGGTTTCACTGAGGTCCATCACGGCGAGGGTCGCGCCCGTGACGAGGGCGAACTGGATCACGCTCAGACCGATGGGGCCGGCGCCGATCACGAGAATGAAATCGTCGCTTTTCGGCTCGGCCCGCTCGATGGCATGGGCGCCGATGCCGAGCGTCTCGATGAGGGCGAGTTGCTCGTAGTCGAGTGTCGCGGAGCGGTGAAGTTTGCGCGCGGGGAGCGCGAAGTACGGCCGCATGCCGCCGTCGCTGTGGACGCCGAGGACGTTGAGCGAGGCGCAGCAGTTGGGTTTACCGCGACGGCAGGCGATGCACCGGCCGCAATTGAGATAGGGCTCGACGGAGCAGCGGTCGCCGGCGGCGAGGCCGTGCGGATCGCTGCCGGGATCGATGACCTCGACGCCGAGTTCGTGACCGAGGATGCGCGGGTAGCTGAAGAAGGGCTGTTTGCCGGCGAACGCGTGGAGGTCGGTGCCGCACACGCCGATGCGGTGGACGCGCACGAGGGCCTCGCCGGGGGCGAGGGTGGGTTCGGGGCCGTCGATGGCGGTGAACCGGCCGGGTTGGGCGAGGACGATCTGGAGCATGGCGTCAGGCGATGAGCGGATCCCGGTTGGCGGGAAGGCCGCGGGTGAAGTTGTGGTTGTGGATCGGTTTCAGGAGATCGAGGACCTTCGCCATGAGTTCGAAATCGATGGGCTCGTCGAGGTAGGCGATGTTCTTGCGGATATTGGCGGGGTTCGCGCTGCCGACGAGGGTGGTGGCGATCCCGGGATGCGCGACGCAGAATTGCACGGCGAGTTTCACGATGTCGGCGCCGAGGGATGTGCAGTAGTCCACGGCGCGGCGGGCGCCGGCGACCATGGCCGGCGGCGCGGGGTGCCAGGCGGGGACGCCGCGTTCCGTGAGCAGGCCCATGCCGGTGGGCGAGGCGTTGATGATCCCGACGTTTTTGTCGCGCAGGTAGGGGACGAGACCGTCGAGCGCGGTGTCGTTGAGTTCGTAGCGGCAGAAGGAGAGCACGGTTTCGACGACGCCCGGGGCGGTGCGGTCGAGGACGGCGGGGAAGACTTTGAGCGGCAGGCCGGTGATGCCGATGTGCCCGATGCGGCCCGCGGTGCGGAGGCGCACGAGGGCGGGGAGCGTCTCGTCGACGATCTGGTCGAGATCGGCGAACTCGATATCGTGGCATTGGAGGAGATCGATGTAGTCAACGCCGAGGCGGGCGCAGCTTTCGTCGACGGAGCGGGCGACGCGTGCGGCGGAAAAGTCGAACGCGCCGTCGCCGTATTGACCCACCTTGGTCGCGAGGAGGTAGCGGTCGCGGGCGATGCCCCGGAGCGCGCGCCCGAGGACGGTCTCGGCTTTCGTGGCACCGTAGTAAGGAGCCACGTCGATGAAATTGATCCCGAGATCGAGGGCGGTGTGGACGGTGCGGATGGCCTCGGTGTCATCGGTGGCGCGGAAGACGCCGCCGAGCGACGAGGCGCCGAAACTGAGGGCGGAGACCTTGAGGCCGGTGCGGCCGAGCGGGCGGTAGTGCATGGGAAAGTCGTCACCGTGGGGGAAACGGAGCGCCGGGGGAATGACGGAGTTTTTTTTGGGGGGAGGGGGCGAGCCGGGGGATTTTGGATGATGAGCCGGGGTCAACCCTGGTCATTCCCATTCGCTTTCAAGATGAGCCTCATGCGGGGCCATCGGAGCGCCAACGGTGCGGGCCCGTCAAAGTCCGGGGCAACGTCCCAGGAAATCGCCGGCAGCCAGGCAGAGGAGTGAAGGCGCGACCGACGCGGAATGGACCGGGCCTTCAGCCCTCCCTTTGATGCTACCCCATGACCCTGGGCCGTTGGCCCAGGCTGGAAATGGGGATGGGCCTTTGGCCCGGCATGGAATGGGGTTGGGCCCTTGGCCCGGTCTGCAATGGGGTTGGGCCGTTGCGCGGGCTGGAATGGGGTCGGGCC
>CAJAYO010000586.1 GCA_903948415.1 uncultured Opitutia bacterium
CGCACGGCTCCGCGCCATCGCCGGGACCGTCGGCCTGGGCTGACGGCGCTTCCGCCGCCCCGACGTCCTCGAATCGTTCTCGAATCGTTCTCGAACCGGCCCCGAAGGATCCGGCCAGGTTCCCCGAAGGATCCGGCCAGGGTCCCCACCGGTCGCGCTCGCCGACCGCACGGCTCAGCGCCATCGCGCGGTTCGCCGGCCTGGGCTGACGGCGCTTCCGCCGCCCAGACGCCCTCGAATCGTCCTCGAACCGTTCTCGAACCGTCCCCGAAGGTTCCGGCCAGGTTCCCCGAAGGATCCGGCCAGCTTCCTCTCCGGTCGCGCTCGCCCAGCGCACGGCTCCGCGCCATCGCCGGGACCGCCGGCCTGGGCTGACGGCGCTTCCGCCGCCCCGACGCCCTCGAACCGTCCTCGAATCGTCCTCGAATCATTCTCGAATCATTCTCGAACCGGCCCCGAAGGATCCGGCCCCCTCCCCTCCCGACAACCCGCCCCTGCAAGCAGGCTACGCCTGCCTCGTCGCCGACGGCCAAGCCCGGAAACTCGCGCTCATCGCCCTCGTGCGCAAACTCATCGTCCGCCTCAACCTCCTCCTGAAAACCAAAATTTAAGCTCGCCGGAAAGGCCGTTGCTGACCCCGTTCCGCTGTTCGGAAATTCGGCGGCTTGAGAGGAAATTATCCTCGCCCCCCCGATCACTTAGGGCTCTCTGATTTCAGCCCGCTCCTCGCCGCCATGACCATCCCCCAACGAATTCTTCTCTGCATGGGTTGCAACACGATCATCTGGATCTGGATTCATCCCCCGGTCTACCAACTCACCTCGCAGGGCCGCGTGGAGCACAACCTTTACTATGCGTGGGAAGTGCCGATGGATTGGTCGGTTAATCTCCCGATGATCGGCTTGCGTCTGCTTACCGTTGTCCTCGTGACGACCGGCTTCTTTCTGGCGTTTTCGGCCGACAAGAAAAAGGAGGGCGCATGAATCCACAGAAGAGCCGAGTTCGCGGATTCACGCTGGTGGAAATCATGACCGTCGTGGTCATCGTCGGTCTCCTGAGTGCCATCGCCGTGCCCGCGCTGATGCATGTGAAGCGCAAGTCGGAGGATACGATCGCACTGAACACCCTGCGCCAGTTCTACGATGCGAAGGAGCTCTATTTCACTGGGGATGGAGCCGACAAACAGTGGGTGAATGTGCCCGGGCTCGTAAAGGCTGGCTACGCGTCGCACTCCCTTGATGTCGCCACGCAGCACCCCATCGGCTCCTGGGACACGACGGGGCTTCGCAGACTTCTGGTAAAGCCCGGCGCCCCGGTGAAGATCTCGGAGCTATTCCGTTCTGGAAACAGAATCTCTTTCGGTCGCACGATGGTCTATCCGGACAAACCGTGACCCCGAACTTTCATGGGGCTGTTTGATTTTCTCCAACGCAAGTCGCCTTCTGGGGCCACGTCCGCGCCTGCCTCGGCACCAGGCGAGCCGATTTATGTCGTGCCGCTCGCAGCCCGCAAAATCACAGCCCCCGGAGAGCTGTCCAAGGAGACTTACATGTTCTACGCGTTCCTCTTCGATGCTTCGGCCGAGGCCGCCGTGGCCCGCCTGCACCGCGAGGTACGCGACGAGGGCTTTGAGTTCCTCGAGCTGACGGGCAAGGTGCTCGTCACGAGCATCCCCCAATGGACGGAGTTCGTCTCGAACAAGTTCGACTGGATCAAGGACGCTCTGCCCACCGCCCAGCAACTGGCCGACGACAGCCGCGGCGTCGTCCACTATTCGCCCAAGATAATCCGGCTCTGAGGATCACGACCCAAGACGCTGGCCAGCGGTCTGGCTCAGGGACGGTCGGTAGGACGGCGCAGGCTTGGCGCAATTGCCCTCCGCCAACCGCATTCCGTCCACTCCGAACCGCGGAGCGTTGTTCCGCGGGTCTTTGACCAGCGCTTCAAACCGCCCGTCGCCGCACCGCGAGGCAGGGGACCGATCAACTTTCGCCCCGTGAATGTTCAGCGGGCTGGGGATGCGCAGCCGGCGGACAATTTCTTCGAGGGCCCGGTCCGTGTCACCGCTGACCGCCAGAACGGCGGTGCGCGCCTCGCTGGTCGCCGCCCCGATGGTCCCGGCCGACTCCGGATAAATCTCGGCCGCTTGGTCAACCCGTCGCA
>CAJAYO010000587.1 GCA_903948415.1 uncultured Opitutia bacterium
CCCCGTGTCATTGACGCCCACCGGGGGACGGTTTGCCGCGTTCGTCGGCATGCCGACGGTGACGTCCAACGTCGTCGCGCTCCCCTCACTGGAGAGGACCGTCACTCTGGACGGAGGCGCATTGAGCGGCACCTGAATCGAGCCGGCAAAGGACTGCTTGGAGTCCTCCCCATCAACCCCGATCAGACGGAAGGTGTCCGGCGAGTTGAGTTCGGCCATGGTCGCAGACACCGTCAGCGTCTTGGTGACGTTGGAATAGTCCGCCTTGGTGACCACCACGTCGCAGGTGACGGGCATCGAGCTGACGAACCCGGAATCGTCGACGCCGGTGACGGCGGCCGGCAAGGTCCCGCTCGGGCTGATCCACTGGGCGTAATGGGCCGCACCCAGCGCTCCGTTGTTACTCATCGGAATCCCGGTAACACCCGTGGGGACCGACAGCTGGCCAGTGAACGCGTTCACCAACGGCGCGGCCGGATAGAGCGTCATCGTCGGCTGCTTCCAGGTCGTCGCTCCACCGGGCAGGCGGGTCTGCAGGGAGGGTTTCCCTTTCGCGAACACGTCGAGGCGCACATCGCCCGGAGCCTCATACTTGGACGCCCGGGTCAGGGTGATATCGCTCGGCACGGGGGTGGTCTTGAGCCGACCCGTCACGCTGAATTGGTCCTGATACCACACGAAGCCGTTGGGGCCCGTCAGCCGCACGAAGTTCTTCCCCAGCGGGCTGCCCGTCACCGGCGAGGGCGTTTCCTGTTCGCCCGCATAGAGGCGGCCTTCAAATTGGTGCGCGGGCAGCTCCTTGCCGCCCGGCGTAGCGGAATGCAAGAGGAAGGGCCCGATCCCACCGAACATGCACTCCACGAAGCCTTGCGGAGCCAGCGCGACGCCGACGTCGTCCGTGTGAAAGAGCCGATCACCGGCGACCAGTCCCTTAAACGTGTAGGTTTTGTAGGGGGTCTCCAACACGTAGTCGCCCGAGTAGGGCACCACTCTCAGATTGATGCGCGTGCGGGAGAAAACGATTTGGGTGCCGGGCACCTGGTCGTCGCCGCTCGAAAAGGACGCTTCGAGAGCGAGTACGACAATCGCCTTCGTCGTGGTGTCCTCGGGGTTGCGCGCATCGGTCCCCAAAGGGATGGGCACGGCCGCATCCGCGGCGGTCGCCATATAGTAGAAATGCTCGGTCGGAAAGGTCGTCGGGGTGGTGCGGGGATAAACATAGCGTTCAGGCACGCTGGTATCACCCGGCCCGAGCAGCAGCAACATGTTCTCCAGTTCGCCGGCGCTGAGGGCCGTGCCGAGCTCGAAGGCGACGCCGGTGCTATCCTGATACCACTGGGGGAAACCGAACGCGGGATCAATCGGCCCGAGCCGGTGGAGCGAACCACCGATGCCTTGCCCTTGGGCGAAGGCCGGGGAAACGGCGGCCCCGAGCAGGGCGGCGATGAACAGGGCACTCTGGAGAGCGCGGGCGAAGGTCCCTGAGCGGGACCGGCGTGAGACGTTGGTCAGTTTCATGTGAGGGAGGAAGGAGCGGAAAAGGGAGGGCTGAAAACGGGGAGCGGGAACGGGCGCGGACGGCGCGCCGTTGGTCGGCCGGAGGGCGGTGGGGGAAGGATTCATCCCACTATCAAGAAATTGTTAATTACCTCTGACAACGGTGGGGCGTTGACGACTTTTTGTGACTTGGATCACCGCCGCCCGGGCGAGCCCGGGGAGAACGGCGGAACCTACTTAGCCGGCGCGGTGCGGCACGGGGGAACAGGCAGGCCGCAGCCCCGGCCGGCGCGACCACCTCGGGGAAGCGAGGCGATGGCGCCGGCGGAGCGGCGGCGGTCCTGGCGGGGGGGGCGGCTTAGCTGAAGAGCCCGGGGTGCGACTTGATGTACTCGGTCGGCACGCCGCAGATCGCCGGCGGGACGC
>CAJAYO010000588.1 GCA_903948415.1 uncultured Opitutia bacterium
CCAGATTCGCGAGGTGATGGGCAACCCCAGCGCCTCCGGCGTGCAAGTCGCCCTGCGCGGGCTCGGCGCGGACGACCTCGCACGCAGCTACGGCGAAACCTTGCAGGCCGTGCGCCGGGTCACGGACGCTGCGGCCTCACTCCGGCGCACGGCCGAGGGCATCTACGGGCAGCTCGATAACCGCACGGTGCTCGGACGCGGTTTCGTGCGGCAGGAAACGACCTATCGGCGTTACGCCGCGGTCGATCGTCAGGCGGAAAACGCCGATCGGGTCGCCGACGAAACCCAAGCGCAGACCGTGTCGCTCCAAGCCGACCTCGCCCAGTCGCTCATCGCCTTGCGCGACGCGCTGACCCAAGCCGATGTAGACAAGCTGAATGTCAGGGTCGCCGCACTCAACGGGCAGCTCGCGGTCCTCGCCGCGCGGCGGCGCGACGAAGCCGACAAGCTTTCTGCCCAACAGATTCAGAACGAAAATCAGGCCGCGAAGGAACGGCAGGATCTGTTGGAGAAACAAATGGCCGAGGAGCGGCAGACCCTCACGGCCGTCAACGCCTGGCAACAGTCCCTCCGGCTGACCCCGACCCGCTACACGCGCCCATGAAGACGCGGCACCTCCTTTTTCTCGCCCTCCTCGGTCTCGCCGCGTCCGCGCTGTGGGTGCGGCGTCAGGCCCGAAGCACGCCGACTCCGGGTGTGTCG
Source organism: uncultured Opitutia bacterium (assembly GCA_903948415.1). Lineage (GTDB taxonomy): Bacteria > Verrucomicrobiota > Verrucomicrobiia > Opitutales > Opitutaceae > GAS368. The sequence goes on from CAJAYO010000588.1 coordinate 703, forward strand.
CCCGCTGCGACCGAGTTCAAAGCCGTCAACGACTGGCAGCAGTCGATTCGCGTCGATCCCCGCACCGACTACACGGTGGACGATGCGACGCGACGGCGCCTACACGAAGGGCGGCTTCGCGCGGACCCAAAGCAGCCGCCCAAGGAGGGCAAAAACTGATGGAGAACTTCGCTCCAGGTCTGCGCCCGGGCATTCTCGCCCTGACCGACGCCCTGCGCGTGGTCGTCTTCTTCATCGCCGTCGTCGGTCTGATGATGCACGTGAATCGCACCCGGAGCGAGGCCGCCAGTGTCGCGCGGCCGATCGTGCACTCCGCGGTGGTGGTCGGCCTCGTCGCCACGCTGCCCTATTGGTTCGGCTGGACGGAGACTATTTTCCTCTCGTTGGCCGACACCGTCCACGAGGGCTACACGCAGCATCCGATGCAGGCCGCCGCCCGGCTCCGCGACTCGGTCGCGGAACGCGCCACCGATTTCAGTCTGCGCCGGATCGGCGAGTCGCTCTACCTGGGCTTTCTGTTCGGTGCCGCCAAGCTGCTCGTGCTCGGCGCGAGCCTCCTGCAACTCCCTTTCCTCGTCCTGCAGTTCATCCTGAAACTGCTCTGCTATTTGTTTCTGCCCATCGCCCTCGCGCTGACACTCATTCCGTCGCTCGCCTCGGTCGGCGTCCGGTACATTCAGCAAACCCTCGCCGTGCTCGCGTGGCCCGTCGGCTTCGCAATCACGGAACTGGTCGCCTATCATCTGCTGACGGCCTACGGGGAAAATCTGGCGACGGCCTACGGTCTTCGTCCCGGCGAGATCGACGGGGCCTCTTTCGCCAGCCTGCTCGGCGGACTGCTCGCCGCGCTGTGGCTCGTCCTCGGCACGCTCGGCACGCCGTTTCTCATGCAGGCCCTCCTTTGCTCCGGCACGCCGCTCAGCGCGGGCGGCGGATCCGCTCTGCAGCAATTTTATCTGCTGCACCAACTCGCGTTCATCGCGAAGTCCCTGAAGAGCGGCGGCGCCGCCGCCCCGGCCCTCGCCGCACGAGGTGCATCCGGGACCGCCTCCTCGAGCGCAGGAAATCCGCCGCCGCCGGCCCCGCCGCCGGCACCCGTTTTTCCACCACCCCCGCCGCCCGCCGCTCCGGCGAGATCGGCGGCCGACCCCAGTGGCGATGCCCGCGTCACGGCGGCGCTCGCCGAAACCCGCCTGCCCACACCCCGGACGACCATTTAACATGAACGAATTGAGAGAGACTCCGGCGCCCCACCGGCGCCCCGACGCCACTGCTTTGCCCACCCGCCCGCGGCACCCACTCGACCTCTTCGCCGACCACGCGGTCGCGGCCCGGCTGTGGTGCGGCGTCGCCATCGCGGCCGTCGGCTTCTGTGCCGTGCAACCGTTCCTACTCATCCGCGCGTATCGCACCCCGGAGCGGGTGATCGTGCTCGATGCGGGCGGGACGTTTCATGTCAGCCCGCTGCTCGGCTTCGAGGAAGCGACCAAACTGCACGAGCACCATGCGCTGCTGGCCTGCCTCGCCCTATTCCAGCGCAACCCCGCCGGTTTCGATTTTCCCGAGCTGCTCGACAAACTGTTTTTGCCGGACGCCGCGCGGAAGGCCCGCACCGCCGGCACGGCCCAGACCGAGGAATTCACGGCGAAGGCCCTCCATCAAAAACCGGAGGTGCAAAAGATCACCGTGCTGGAAACCCGGGAGCACACCGTGCTCGCGCAGGCCGAGGGCCA
>CAJAYO010000589.1 GCA_903948415.1 uncultured Opitutia bacterium
CCGTTCTGGGCGGACTGGAAGTCGCCCGGCGCTGGCGGGCGCAGGGCAAGACGTGGCGGATTGTCGGGGCCAGCGCCCATGCCGGCGAAAACGAACGGGCCGAAGCCAGAGCCGCCGGCATGGACGCGTTTCTGGTCAAGCCGGTCCAACTCCCGGAACTCTCGGCCGCACTCGCCGCCGAAAGCCCGGCCCCCGCCGATTTACCGTCGCTGACGCGGTTGCGCGCCGAACTCGCCGAACGCTTTCGCAACGAATCTGCCGAGCAGGGCCTCAGGGTGCGCACCGCCCTCCTCCGACGGGACTGGGCCGGGCTTCTCGCAAACGCGCACTATTTGAAAAGCAGTGCGGCCGTCGTGGGCGATGACCGGCTCTTTGCGCATTGCGCCGCCATCGAGGACGCGGCCGGGCGCCAGGATCAAGCCGCCGCCGAGGCCGCTTGGTGCGGTTGTGCCACCGCGCTTGGGTTTTGGGCGCCGGCTCCCACCGCGCCGCCCCGGGAAACCGCCTGAGCGCACAACGACAGAAGCCCGGCCGGATCGGGTTGCGATGGCTGTCGTCAGGGGGGCGGGGCGCTGCTACGCGCCGTCGTGGCCGGTGAACGTCTCGGTAAAGCCGAAGTGCGCCGCCGCGCACGCTGCGCAAATGCCGTGCGTGACATCGCCGAACGCGAGGCCCGGCGCCGGGCCCATGTCCCGTGGCGGCTCGCAGAACGCACAGACGCGTCGACCACAGGTCGGGTCGGCAAGTCCAAGAAAATCGTGAGCGATCAACGCAATGCGCTTGAGGGGGAGCATGCCGCGATCCTACGCGAACGCCCGGGAACCGATAGGGGGTCAAGACCCCACGCCCGCAGGTGGCGCGATTGCTTTGCGTCAAAGTCCGGCCAATTCCCGATTCTGTCGGCGACGTCGATCACCCCTCGGCATGTTCCCGTCCGCGAGGTGCGGGCCGGTGGGGGGAGCGGGGAACGCCGCTTCCCTTCAGGTCGGTTGACCCATTTTGTGACCACGGGCCGGAGCGGCCTGCATTCGTCACCGCTGACCTCCACACCGGAGGGGGACGACTGGGTGGTGGCGGCAGCGGCCTGTGTCCGGAATCGGATGCTTTGATTAATTTCCTGAAGAACCGGCGGACAGGTCTTCCAACGGCGCGCGCAGACAAACCTTCACCGGTTTTGCGCGGGGAATTTTCTCCCTCGGCCCGGCGCGCGGCCGGACGAAGCCGCTCGGGCGGAGCGCGGCCACGGCCCCCGCCGTGATCGCATGGCCGGGTGGTCGCCGACGAACCGGGAACGCCCCCCATACCAGTCGCGTCGGCGGTATGCCGCCACCTATCTGCCCCGCCCTGACGAACCATTGCGGCGGGCGACCGCGCAGGGCCTGCGCGGCAGCCGCGAATGGAGTGATCGTTACGAGCCGGCGTTGAGGCGATCACCCAAACTCTGCAAAGATGCGACCGCCCAACCGCAAGAAGCGCGCGGCACGTTCCACGGGTTTCTGCTTAACATGTCCGCCGGGCCATCCGATTTCCCTCGGTACCCCAATCTCCAGCCCCAACCGTTCACCGCGAGCCGAGCGCCTGGATCGAATCCCCCATCCCAACGTCGGTTGTTGCCGCCGAGACCGCGCTTCCGAATTGAGCCAACCGGATCGGACCCGACGGGCGCG
>CAJAYO010000590.1 GCA_903948415.1 uncultured Opitutia bacterium
CCAGCGGCACGTTTCACGTGAGCCCGCTGCTTGGTTTCGAGGAAGCGGCCAAGCTGCACGAGCAACACGCACTGCTGGCGTGTCTCGCGTTGTTCCAACGCAACCCGGCCGGTTTCGATTTCCCCGAGCTGCTCGACAAACTGTTCCTCCCTGACGCCGCGCGAAAAGCGCGGACCGCCTTGGGCGCGAGTGCGGAGGAGTTCACCGCAAAGGCGCTCCACCAAAAGCCGGAGGTGCTGAAGCTCACGGTGCTCGAAACCCGCGAGAACGTCGTGATCGTGCAGGCCGAGGGCCAGTTGGTCCGCACCGGCCTCGTCGGCGGTCAAGTTTTTGGCGAAGCCGCGCCGTTCACCGTGCGATTCCAGTTCGCGCGCAACCCCAACCTCGCGGCCAACGGCCGCTACCCCCTTGCCGTATGGACCTACGACATTTCGTCCTGATTCTGATTCATGCTCTCGCGGCGGCCCACGCTGTCGCCGCGCCCACGAAGAGCTACCCGCTCGACGAGCGCACGATTTACTCCGTGCGTCTGTCCCGCGAGGAGCCGACCACCTGCGTATTTCCGGGCGCACTGAAGGCCATCGTCGGCGCGAATGTCTCCACCAAGATCGAGGACAATCCTGCGGTGCTCCTATCGCACGAAGTGGGCGCGGATTATTTTTCGTTGCGCGCGCTCAGGGACAACGCTGCGGGCGCGCTCAACATTCTCTTTCGCGGACGCGTCTATGCGCTCAGTCTTGCCACCGCCGCCGAAGCCGACCGCGCGGTCGTGTTCTTGGATGAACCGCTCAACGGCGGCCCTCCCCGGAAACTCTCGTCGGAGATTCTCCGGGCGCTGATCGAGCGCGCCCGGCAGCAGGACCGCCCTGCGGCTCAGTCTCCTGGGATGCAGGTCTTCACGGATCGCGCGCAGCCGGGCAGCGTCACCGCCTACCGCAATTTCAAGGCGACGATTGAATCGATCACGCGATTCGAAGCCGAAGACGCGCTGGTTTTCCACGTGAAGCTGGAAAACTCAATGGCCGTGGCTGTGCCCTATGATTCGCAAGGCCTCGCCATTCGGCTTGATCGTGAATTCTTCCCGGCAGCGTTCGCCGAAGCGTCGGGAGCGATTCCGGCCCGCGGCGTCTCTTACGCCTATCTCGTCATTGCGGGCGGTCCGGCCGGCCGGGCCAATCTTTCCGTCCGGGAAAACTTTTCGGTCATCGTGCCCCGCCCATGAAATTCGACCGCGATTTTCTCACCTCGGGGACCGGCCAGGTCATGCTCGTCGGAGCCGTGCTCCTCCTGGGCGTGCTCGCCGTGCGGTGGCAGAACCAGCAAAAACCCGCGCCGGCCTTGCCGACGGCCAAACCTGCGCCCTCGCCGGCCTTGCCGAAGACACTCACCCGGGAAGGCGTGCGGTTCGTCAGGCCGCCTGCGCCGCCGGTGACTCCGGCGATGTTCCCGGCTGCGGGCGCGACTGCGCCAGTCGTCAAGACCACTGCGCCGCGCGAACTGCCGCTGTTGATCGTCTCGGCTCCGCGCGAAATTCCGCCGATACCTGCGGCCCCGTCCGCTCCCTACGGCCGGCTCATTCCCTGCGAAACCGTCGTCGCACTCGAATCCAACCGACTGGAGACTCCGGTCATCGGTCTGGTCACCGCAGACGTATGGCACGATGGCCAGCTCGTCATCCCGGCCGGAGCTGAAGTCCACGGCCGCGCCTCGCTCGACCGGGCTCGGGAACGGTTGGCGGTCCAGGGCGAATGGAAAATTGTCTGGCGCACGCCAGACCGCGACAACGGCACCGAGTTGTCGGTGCAGGGCCTCGCGCTGGACCGCGAGTGGAATGCCGACACGCAACAATGGGGCGAGCGCGACGGCTCCGCCGGACTGCGTGGCCAGATCGTCAGGACCGACAACGACCGTGAGCTGAAACTCTTCGCCGCTACGTTCCTCGCGACCGCCACAGCCGCGTTGCAGGACACGAGGCCGACGGCCGGGTTGCTCGGCGAGTCGTCGATTCCGACCACGACCGCGCGCAATGCCGTCCTCGCGGGCACCGGCGCGGTGCTTCGCGAGCAGGCCCAGTCCATTCGCGAGTCCATTGCCCGCGACGG
>CAJAYO010000591.1 GCA_903948415.1 uncultured Opitutia bacterium
CGCGATGACAAACGTCTGAGTCTGATCCAGAACAGCCGGAGGGAGGAGATGCACCCGACAGGAACGGGCCCGTTAAATTGCGCTGGTCTTGCCGCTGATATGCGCTGTCCTAGGCCGCGCCTCCGGCTGGTCCCCGCTGCAGGAATCCCTCCGCCATGAAGTCACCCCGACGTTCCGTTCGCGCCTTCGCCCTGCTCTGTGCGGTCGCCGGATTGGTCCTCTGGTGGCGGACCGCTTCTTCCCCGTCCCGGGCTCTGCCGGACCCCGGGGCGGCCGCCGCCGGACCGTCCGCGCCGGCTGCCGTCGCCGCCCGCGCCGCCCCGCCGCCGCGTTCCCCGGCCGCGCTCTCCCCCGTGCTCGCCGCGCCGGACTCAACGCTCGGCCGGTTTCAATCTTGGGCCCAACGCTACCTCGCCGCCGCGCCGGCCGACCGCGCCGCCCTGGTCCCCGAGGGCCTGCAGCTCGCGACGGCCCGCCGCCCGGTCTTCAAGGCGCTGATCGTCGGCCATCCGCGCGAGGCCTTGCGGCAGGCCGTCCCCATGGCCGCACGCCAACAGTTGCCCGCCGAGGTCGTCGCCCAACTCGAGGAACGCATCGAGGGCCGCGCCCACTTGCGCATCTATCAGTCCACCCCGCTCGATCCGGCCGCGCCCGTGCAGCCGCCCGTCGCGCGCTACGCGGAGTTCCCTGACGGTGCCACCTATGAGGCCCATGTTTACGGCCGCCGCACGGAGTCCATGCGCTGGCTGCCCAATGCCTCCCTCAACGGCGTCGCCCTCGACCGCGCGCTCGCCGTCCACGAGAGTCCGCTTCGCCGGCTCGAGGTCGGCGAACTTCCTGCCGCCGGCAAACCCGCCGTCGAGATTTGCCCCGTCTCCGGCAAGACCACGCTCGCCACCCCGCCGACGGCGGCCATCGAGGAAGCCGTCGTGGCCGTCGAGGCCCACGGGGAGATCGTCTATCTCTGCGACGGCAGCCACGTCGCGCTGTTCGAGGAGCAGGTCGCGCAGCTCGAGCTGCAGGGCGAAGGTGTCACCGGCGGCACGCAGCGTTTCACCGGCGCGCTCCCCGCCTCGCCCTCCACCTCCCTCGGCGAGCTCCGGGTGCTCTACCTCCCGCTCACCTTTGCGGATCAGAACACCGTCCCGGCCTCGGAGGCGAAATGCTACGAGGTCATGCGCGACGTCGCTAATTTTTTCTACCAAGCCTCCTACGGCCGCCTCACCGTGCACTCCACCGTCACGCCGCCGATCCAGCTCCCGCACAACGAGGCGTGGTATGTGCAAAAGGATTCGACCGAGGGTTTCAGCAAGGAATTCGACGCCCTCGGCCTCGAGCACACGCACGCCCGCGAGCAGGCCCGCCAGCTCGGCTACGACAGCGGCGATTTCGACGCCGTCGTCGTCCGCCTCACCGGCGGCCCGCGCAGCGCCGGCGTCGGCGGTTGGGGCGGCGGCACCAGCGTCTGGATGTATAACGATTCGCCCGGCACCGTCGCGCACGAGCTCGGCCACTGCTTCGGCCTCGCTCACGCCAATTACTGGGACACCGGCGGCGCCAGCGCCATCGGCCCCGGTTCAAATCTTGAATACGGCGACATCTTCGACGTCATGGGCTCCTCCGGCGCGAACTTTCCCCGCAACCACCTCAACGCCCAGGCCAAGCACCAGGTCCGCTGGCTCGCCATCGATTTCGTCCAGACCGTCACCACGAGCGGCACCTACCGCCTCCACGCCTTCGACCAGGCGCAACTCGACCCGACCCATCGCTACGCGCTCAAGCTCACCAAGGACACCCAGCGCACTTACTGGGCCGAGCTGCGCGCCCTGATCGACGCGGAAAACAAGTGGGTCGCGAACGGCCTCATCCTCGGCTGGCGCTGGCCCCTCAACAGCGGCCAGAATCTCCAGCTCATCGACACCACGCCGTCCTCGCCCGCCGGCCGCGCCGACGCGCCCCTCGTCGTCGGCCAGACTTTTTCCGATCCCGACGCCGACCTCCATCTCACCACCCTTGCCGTCGCCACCGACGCCGCCGGCGAGCGCAGCGCCGATGTGCGGGTGAACGTCGGGCCTTTCCCCGGCAACCGCGCTCCTTCGCTTGCGCTCACCGCCACGGCGCTCAACGTCCCGACCACCGCACCCGTCACGTTTGCCGCCGCCGCCACCGATGCCGACGGCGACGCACTCGCCTACCACTGGCGCTCCTCCGACAACACCGCCGCCGCCACCGCCGTCGTCGGCCCCAACGCCCCGGCCTTCACCCGCAGCTTCGCCACCGCCGGCCAGTATGTCGTCACCTGCACGGTCTCCGACATGAAAGGCGGCACCGCCACGCGCCACCTCCTCGTCATCGTCGGCAGCGGCAACGCTCGCTCCGCCATCTCCGGCCGCATCACGCTCGCCGGCCAGGGCCTCGCCGGCGTCGGCGTCTCCACCGGCACGGGCAACGGCGTGCTCACCGACAGCGACGGTTATTACACCGTGCCGAATCTCGCCGCCGGCACCTACACCGTTTCGCCGCTGCTCTTCGGCTACACCTTCAACGAGCTCTTCAACAACAGCGTCTTCGTCGGCCCGGCTTTTTCCGGCGCCCATTTTTCCGCCGAACTCGTCCCCACCGTCGCGCTCGCCGCCACCGTCCCGCGCGCCGCCGAGGCCGGGCTCGTCCCCGGCCGATTCACGCTCACGCGCACCGGCTCCGACGTCGAACCGCTCATCGTCGCCCTCGTGCCGCCCGCCGGCACCGCCACCCTCACGACCGATTACACGTTCTCGCCCGCGCTCACCGCCGGCTCGCCCTACAACACCGTCACCATCCCCGCCGGCGCCGCCACGCTCAACCTCGTCGTCACGCCGGTCAACGACACGGCGGCCGAAGGCCCCGAGACGATCACGCTCCAGCTCGGCCTCGATTCGGCCTACGCCGTCGAGGGCTCGCCCACCGCCACCGTCACCCTCGACGACGATGACACCGCGCTGCCGAAGCTTTCGCTCACCGCCGAGACTCTCGCCGCCCTGGAAAACCCGGAGCGCACCGCCCGCTTCACCGTCGCGCGCACCGGCCCCACCACGGCCGCCCTCACCGTGGCCCTCACCTACGCCGGCACCGCCACGAGCGGCACCGACTACACCGCGCTCCCCGCCACCGTCGCGATTCCCGCCGGCGCCGTCACCGCCACTCTCACGCTCACGCCGCTCAACGACACCGTCGCCGAAGATTTCGAGACCGTCGTCGCCACCCTCGCGACCAACGCGGCCTACGTCATCGATCCCACCGCCACCACCGCCACGCTCACCGTGGTGGATGACGATCAGCAGGTCGTCTCAATCGAAGTCGCCGACGCCACCGGCACCGAGGTCAACCTCGCTCTGCCCGGCGCCGTGCCCGACCCCGCCGTCTTCGTCGTCACGCGCAGTGGCGACCTCTCCGCGCCGCTCACCGTTTACTACGCACTCGCCGGCACCGCCCTCCACGGCGTCGACTACGAGGCGCTGCCCGGCTCGGTCACGCTCCCGGCCGGTGAGGCCCGCGCGAGCCTCGTCATCACGCCGCGCTTCGATGGCCTCGGCGAACCCGCCAACGAGTCCGTCCTCGTGCAACTCGCCGCCGGTGGGGGCGGCGCCTACCGGCTCGGTCCGGTCAGCTCGGGGATCGTCACTATTTCCGACGCCGGCGATGCCCCCTCCGTCGAGGTCATCCCGCTCACGAGCGCCCGCGAACCGTCCACCGCCGGCAAGTTCCGCTTCACCCTCCGCGGCAATGCCACGGCCGCGCTCACCGTCAACTACACCGTGAGCGGCACGGCCACCGCTGGCACCGATTACCCCGCGCTCTCCGGCTCAGTCACCTTTACCAACGGCGGCGGAAATAATGCCGTCGACGTCACCGTCACCCCCGTGAACGACGCGCTCGCCGAAGACCTCGAGACGATCGTCGTCACGATCACGCCGGGCGCCGCGTATCAGACGTGGGCGCCCACGCGCAGCGCCACACTCTGGCTCTACGACGACGAGCAACCCACCGTCTTCGTCGATGCCCACGGCACCGCCAACAACGGCGTCGCCACCCTTGCCGAGAGCGCCATCACGGCCGGTAAATTTTATTTGTCCCGCACCGGCAGCATCACCGCCGCACTCACGGTGAACTACACGCTCAGCGGCACGGCCACTCACGGCGGCGATTACCAAACGCTCCCCGGCTCCGTCACCATTCCTGCCGGCGCGCCCGGCGTCGATCTGCCCATCACGCCGATGCAAGACGCCCTCGCCGAAGGCACCGAGACCCTCGTCCTTACCCTCGAACCCGGGGCC
>CAJAYO010000592.1 GCA_903948415.1 uncultured Opitutia bacterium
CAGCGCATCATCGTGGCCGAGGGCGAACGGGCCGCGTTGGCGGGCCGATATTACGCCGCGCAAACCGACGATCTGATCCGGCTCACGGTGCGCGCAGGAAAGCCCTTCGGCGAAGGCCGCGGGGAACGGGTGCCGATCGGCCCCGGTCTTTTCACGAAACCCGGCGGCGGCACGAAATTTTTATTTTCGACCGACCCACCGCGCCGCCTCCGAATCACCACCCGGAATGCCGCGGTCGACTACCGCGCCGCGGCCACCGTGACGCCCACGGGCGCACAGTTGGCCTTCTCCGCCGGCACCTATCGTAGCGCCGAGTTGGCCGTCGCCCACCGCGTGACAGTGGAGGCGGGCCGGCTGTCCGTGGGCCATTGGCCGGGGTTGCCCCTCGTCGCCAAGCCCGCGTTCGCCGACGGCTTCAGGGTGGGGCGCGGCTGGCATGCGGCGTTTACGCGCGACGCCGCCGGGGCGGTCACGGGCGATGAACTCACCAACGGCCGCTGCCGGCACGTACGGTTTTCGCGGCAGTAAGGGACGACGGGCGGTCGTGGGTCGCCGCCCGCCAGGCGCCCGGCTTTCCACCCGCGCAGGGATTGTTTGCTGGCAAAGCCATTGACGTGAACCCGCGGCCATTTGAAATTCCGTCCTCCCGGTGATTCTTTTCCGTCCGCGGACCGTCGCTACCGGGCGCCGTTTGCTTTCAAACTCCTCCCCCTCCTCCCGCGTTTGGCGTGTGCCCACTCTCATCCGGTGGATCTTTTCGCTGACGATTTTTTTCCTGCTCGTGCTGACCGGCCTGCGCGTCGGCACGTATTGGGCCGTTAAACACGACTCTGTCGCCGCGGCCCAGCTGTGGCCCGCCTTTGTGCTGGGGGCGCGCTTCGATCTTCGCGTGGTCGCGACCGCGATGCTCGTCCTCGTGGCGTTGGGTGCGTGGCCGCGGATCGGGGCCTTCCGCCATCCGGCGGCGCGGCGCAGTTGGGTAGTGGTGTGGGCCACGTTCAGCGCCGGGCTGGCGTTCATCTATGTCGCGGATTTCCTGCATTACCGCTATCTCGGCCAGCGCCTCAACGCCTCGGCGCTCGGCCTGCTGGCCGACGCCCGGATCTCGGCGGCGATGGTCTGGGAAACCTATCCGGTGCTGCGCTTGCTGTTGGCGATCGGCCTGGCGACCGCCGGGTGCGTCGTCGTGGCCGGCCGGTTGCACCGGTGGGCGGCGGCGGGCCCGGTGCCGGAGCGGCGCTGGCTGCGCGGCCTGTGGTATGCCGCGACCGGGTTGGCCTGCGCGGTCGGGATCTTTGGCAGTGTGAATCAGTATCCTTTGCGGTGGAGCGATGCGTTCAATCTGCGGAGCGATTTCGGCGCGCAACTCGCACTCAATCCCGTCGAATCGTTTCTCAGCTCGCTGAGTTTTCGGGCGTCGGGCTACGACGCGAAGCAAGTGGGCTCGCACTATCTTCGGATGGCGGCCTATCTCGGACTGACGCATCCGGACCCGGCGCGCCTGCCGTTTGAGCGCACCGTGGCGGCCCGGGTGCCGTCGGCCGCGTCCGCCCGCCCGCCGAATGTGGTGCTGGTGATCTGCGAGTCGTTCAGCGCCTACAAGAGTTCCATGTGGGGCAATCCCCTCGACACGACGCCGTTCTTCGCGGAGCTGTGCCGGCAGGGCGTGTTCTTCGACAATTGCTACACGCCCCACGTCGGCACGGCGCGCGGCGTCTGGGCCACCCTCACCGGGATTCCCGATGTGGAGATGGTCGAAACCGCGAGTCGCAATCCGACGCTGGTCGACCAGCATTCGATTATCAACGACTTCGTCGGTTACGAGAAACTCTACTTCCTCGGCGGCAGCACCAGCTGGGCGAATATCCGCGGGGTCCTCACCAACAACATCGCCGGCCTGCAAATCTTCGAGACCGGCTACTTCAAGTCGCCGCGGGTCGACGTGTGGGGCATCAGCGACAAGAGTCTCTTTCTCGAAGCGCACGACGTGCTCCGCGCGCAGACCAAACCGTTTTTCGCCGTTATCCAAACGGCCGGCAATCACCGGCCCTACACGATTCCGCGCGAGGATCTGAAGGAATTTTCCCTCGTGGAGGTGGCCGACGCCGCCCTGAAAGCGGCGGGATTCGATTCGTTGGCGGAACTGAATGCGTTTCGTTACAGCGATTACACCATTCGCAAATTCATCGAGGCCGCCAAGCAGGCGCCTTACTTTGAGAACACGCTGTTCGTTTTCGTGGGCGACCATGGGATCGGCGGCAACGCGGGCGCGATGTTTCCTCCGGCATGGACAGACCAGCGTCTGACCTGTTACCACGTGCCCCTGTTGTTTTACGCCCCAAAACTCCTCGCTCCCCAGCGCCTGCACGCCGTCGCTTCCCAAGTGGATGTCATGCCGACCCTCGCCGCGCTGTCCGGGCTGCCGCATCGCAACACGACGCTCGGCCGCGATCTCCTGCGCCAGCAACAACTCGATGGTGGCCGCAGCAACGCCGCCTTCATCGTGGACCATAATACAAAGACGATCGGCCTGATCCGGGAATCCCACTACGCCACCCATCATCTGCCGACGGGCCGTCACGAGTTGGTCTGGGCGGACTTCACGCGGCCGATGCCCGCGGGTGGAGTGGAGTCGATGCCCGATGAACAGGCGGCTCTCACGCGGGGATTCTACGAAACCGCCCGCTTTTTGCTGCGGAACAACAAAAAGACCGAACCGATGAAAGGGCCCCGTTAAACCGCTCACACCAGGCGCAGCCGCGGTACCGATGGAACTTTCTTCCGCGCCCGGCAGCGCGGGCGGCGCCGGACCGTGCGCGGCGGGCGCCGTGCGCTCCGTCCGGTTATCGTGGCGCCAGCGGCTGGTGCTGATCGCGGTCACGCTAGCAGTGGCCGCGTTTGCCGCGCGGCACGCACCGTTCGCCTTGGTCTCCGCCCCGCGGAGCGCGCGCGCGGCCGATGTCACCCGCGTATCCCCCGTCGTGGCGGTCGGTACGGAGGCTTTGCCTCAGTTCTCGGAGTCGTGGGTTTCACCGCAAGGGCACGTGCGTTCGACCCACAGCAGCGCGATCTGCGTCATGCCCAGCGGGGAGCTGCTGGCGGTTTGGTATGGCGGCACCCGGGAAGGCGCCGCCGACGTGGCGTTGTTCACTTCGCGGCTGGCGGCCGGCACCGCGCTCTGGACCGCGCCCACGCGGACCGTCGATCGCATCATGGCGCAGACCGAGTTGGAACGTTCCATCAAGAAACTCGGCAACGCCGTAATTTTCCCCGACCAGACCGGGACGTTATGGATGGTCTATGTGAGTGTCTCGATGGGTGGCTGGTCCGGCAGTGCCCTGAACGTGAAGAGCTCGCACGACGAGGGGCGGACGTGGGGTCCGAGCCGGCGGCTGACGCTGAATCCCTTCTTGAACCTGAGCACGCTCGTGCGGAACAAACCGATTTACACCGACGATGGCCGGATCGGGCTGCCGGTTTACTATGAGATGGCGATCAAGTTTCCGCAGATCCTCTGGCTCACGCCCGGTGCCCGCGGCAGCGTCCCGGCCTACCGGCTGAGAAATCTTTCGGCGGAGACCGACCTGATCCAACCCGCACTCGTGCCCCTCGGCCAGGATCGTATGCTCATGATCCTCCGGGATCGCCGGCCCCACCGGCGGATGCACACGATCTATTCGGAGGACAACGGATGGTCGTGGTCGGAAGCCATGGCCAGTGAACTCCCCAACCCCGACTCCGCGCTCGACGCCGTGCGGTTGGCCGACGGGCGGATCGTGCTCGCTTACAACCACGCCGAACACGGGCGGGACAACCTGCGCCTGGCCGTCTCGGCCGACGCCGGTCGTACCTGGTGCGCCGGTCCGGTGCTGGAGGCTACGGCCGGGCGCGAGTTTTCCTATCCCTATCTCGTGCAGGACCACGCCGGGACGCTGCATTTGACCTACACGTGGCAACGCGAACGCATCAAGCATCTCCGTTTCAACGTCGCCTGGCTGGACCAGGCCCTGCGCGCCGAACGGGCTTCGCAAGAATAATCGACCCATGATTTCGAGCTACTACTCGATGGGGTTGGTGGCGGTGATCTGGCTCGTGTTGTTGTGGGCCGGCACCCGCCGGTCCGGGGGCGCGTGCCGCCGTTCGGTCAAACTCATCTTTGGCTTCACAGCGGTGCTGTTGCTTTTTCTGCCCGTAGGCGGATTGCGGCTCTGGAGCTGGACGTTCGGCTTCTGCCCCAACCCGAGTTTTCCGCTGATCGGAGTCGTGTGCGCCGGACTCTGGCAGCGCCTGTTTGGCCTCGAGGTATTCAAGCCCGCCGATTGGAACGCGACCTGGCTGTTTGGCGCCGTGGCGGGTTCGGTCCTTTACCTGCATCCGATGTTGGTCGGCTCCCTCGATCTCTATTATTGGGGCTGGGAACCTGCGGTCTCGGCCGGTGGATTGGCCGCGCTCGCGATCACCTTCCAGGCTTTCGGCAACCGTTTCGGTGTCCTCCTGCTCGGCGCCCTCCTCGGCTACTCGCTCCGCGCCTTGGAGTCGGAGAACGCCTGGGACTACTCGCTCGATCCGCTTTACTGGATCGTCAGCGTCGCGGTCGTCGTCGGGCAAACGGTCGCGCGCCTGCGGGCGTGGCGGCGCGCCGCCCGATCGCGCTCGGCGATTGGCGCCCCCGCGTGACGATCGGCGCCGAGCTGGGCCGCAACGCCCCGCGGGCACCGCCGCTGGTCGAATCAAAAATTTCTGCCTGCTCGGCGGGATGAACTCGCCGGCTACTCCTTCGAGCGGCGGTCGCTTTCCCAAATTGACCAGGCCAGGCCGAAGGCGAAATTCCAATTGGTCTCACGGGCGAGCAGGGTGCTGCCGCGATTGGTCGCCCCGCTGAAGATGCCGATTTGGGCGCCGGTAAACAGGCGGACCTGCGGCGTGAGCACGCGGGTTATTCCGACGGAGACTTCCGTGCCGAGATAGCCCGACGTGGCGTCGTAGGCGGGGCGGTCGCGCAAGGCATATTGCGGGCGCACTTCGTAGAAATAGTCCATCAGCCGCTCGGTCGCGAAAATTGGGCCGACCCCGAGCGACAACGTCGTGCCGCCAATGAAGGCTCGGTCGCGGTAGGTAACGCGGGGATTGAGCACGAAACCCTGCGAGCGCACACCGCCGTCGCCCAGCGAGACGGAGGCGCGCACGGGCAGATTGACCGTCACCGAGCGGTCCTTTTCTTGCCAGGCC
Organism: uncultured Opitutia bacterium; assembly: GCA_903948415.1. GTDB lineage: Bacteria > Verrucomicrobiota > Verrucomicrobiia > Opitutales > Opitutaceae > GAS368. The sequence goes on from CAJAYO010000592.1 coordinate 5,230, forward strand.
CGCCAAGTCAGTTGCGGTCCGATCTCCGCGAGGAAATCCAAGTCGGGCAGTCCGCGGCGCAAGGTGTTCTTGTCGGAATCGGCATTGAGCGAACCGCCGAAACTCAGGTCGAACTCCAGCGTGTCGTTGATTTGAAAACGGCCGCGCAGAATGCCGCCGTCGCCGGCGCGCAAGACTTCCCCGCGGTAAATGAAATACGGCACGGGTAACCCGCGGAAACGCGAGTGAGCCGCGCCCGGATAATCCGCCACATAACCGCCGATGCCGGCCAAGCCCGCCTCCCAGAGCGGTCGTCCTTGGCCGTCGCTGTTGCGCGTCACCGCGGCGATTGAGCTCTCCTGCCCGAGGGCGGAGGAGGCCAACAACGTGAGTGGGATCACAGCGGAGAGCAGGGCGGAGAAGGGGCGCATCGGGTGAAGAGAGATGGTCCGCGCCGATTCGCAAGTGATTCTGCATTTCTTGGTAGAGGTGTGCCGCGCCGGCGCTGACCGGCCACACTCCCCTCGGATTTCAGCCTTGGCAAAGAAGATTGCCGCGCGCCGGACGCCCGCTCCATCGTGGCAGCTCCCCATGAAGCTCCTTCGCTTTTCGATTGTCGCCGGGTACGTGCTGGCCGCCGCGGCGTCCGTGTTTTCCCAAGGCGCCAAGCCCAACATTATTTATCTGCTCGCCGACGATCTCGGCTACGGTGATCTGGGCAGCTACGGTCAAAAACTCATCCGCACGCCCCGCCTCGATCGCATGGCGCAGGAAGGGATGCGCTTCACCCAGCACTATGCCGGCGCCCCGTCGTGCCAGCCTTCGCGCACGGTGCTCATGACCGGCTTGCACGGCGGTCACACCTTCATCCGCGCCAACAGCAAGCTTCCGCTGCGCGCCTCCGACCGCACTTTTCCTTCGGCGCTCAAGGAGGTCGGCTACGCCACCGGTGCCGTGGGCAAATGGGGCCTCGGCGAGCTCGACAGCACCGGCGCGCCCGCGGCCAAGGGCATCGACGAGTTTTTCGGCTTCATCGACCAAAGCCACGCCCACACCCACTACCCCGATCACCTTTGGAAAAACGGCCAACGCGTCGAAATCCCGGAGAACAGGGACGGCGGGCGTGTGGTGTATTCTCAGGATCTGTTCATCCGCGAGACCCTCGACTTCGTCCGCCGGCACAAAGACCGCCCGTTTTTCTTTTTCGGCGCCTTCACGCTCCCGCATGCCGAGGTCGCCGTGCCCGAGGATTCCCTCGCGGACTATCGCGGCAAATGGCCGGAACCCAAACCGTTTCCCGGCGCCAAGACTTACGCCGCGCAAAAGGAGCCGCGGGCCGCCCGGGCCGCGATGATCACGCGCCTCGACCGCGATATCGGCCGCCTCCTCGATCTGCTCGACGACCTGAAACTTTCGGAAAACACCCTCGTGATTTTCGCCAGCGACAACGGCCCCATCACCGCCGGCGGCCAGGACCCCGAGTTCTTCGACAGCAACGGCCCGCTCCGCGATCTGAAGTTCACCCTCTACGAGGGCGGCATCCGCGTGCCGTTCATCGCGCGCTGGCCGGGGCGCATCGCCCGCGGCAGCCAGGCGACGCTGGTCTCGGATTTCGCGGACATGTTTCCGACCTTCGCGACGCTGGCCGGCGCGAAGATTCCCGCCGGCCTCGACGGCGTTTCCCTCGTGCCGACGCTCACCGGGCAGCCCGCCCTGCAGGCCCTGCGTGATCACTTTTACTGGGAGGCCGCGCCGCAACAAGCCGTGCGCCGCGGTGACTGGAAAGCCTTTCGCGCCGCCCCCGGGCGTCCGATCGAACTCTACCATCTCGCGACCGACCTCGGTGAAACCAAAAATGTCGCAGGCGCCGAACCCACGGTCGCCGCAGCGCTCGAAAAACTCCTTACCACCGCGCGCACCGATGCGCCGGATTTTCCGCTGAATCGAAAAGCCAAGGCCAACTGAGCGTCCGCTCGTCGATCGGTTACTTACCCTTTTCCACCACCACTCCCTCTTTGCCCCATGAAACGCCTCTTCCTTCTCCTGCTCGTGTCCGTGCTCGGCGCCGAATCCGCGGCCGCCGCCGAAGCGAAACGCCCCAACATCCTCTTCGCCTTCGCCGACGATTGGGGCCGCTACGCGAGCGCCTACGCCAAGCTCGACGGCCCGGGCACGTTGAGCGACGCCGTCCAAACGCCGAATTTCGACCGCGTCGCCCGCGAAGGCGTGTTGTTCCGCAAAGCCTTCGTCTCCGCGCCGAGTTGCACCCCGTGCCGCAGCGCGATCCTCTCCGGCCAGCACTTCTGGCGCACCGGCCGCGCGTCGATTCTGCGCGGCGCCATCTGGGATTACTCCAATCCTTCCTACGCGCTCCTGCTGGGCGAAGCCGGCTACCATCTCGGCGAGACCTACAAGGTCTGGGGCCCCGGCACGCCCAGCGACGCTCCCTACGGCGCGGGAAAATACGCCTATGAAAAAGCGGGCAGTCGGTTCAACAAGTTTTCCACCCACGTCACCGCCATGGTCGCCCAGGGCCAGCCGCTGGAGGCGGCAAAAAACGCGATCTACGACGAGGTCCGCGGCAATTTCAACGCCTTCCTCGCCGCCCGAAAACCCGGCCAGCCCTTCTGTTATTGGTTCGGCCCGACCACGACCCACCGCAAATGGATGAAGGGCTCCGGCAAGAAACTCTGGGGGATCGAGCCCGATTCATTGCAGGGAAAAATGCCGGCCTATCTGCCCGACGTGCCGGAGCTGCGCGAAGATTTCGCCGACTACCTCGGCGAAGCGCAGGCCGTCGATGCCGCGCTCGGGGTCTTGCTCGCGCGTCTCGCCGAAATCGGCGAACTCGACAACACCCTGATCGTTGTCAGCGGGGACCACGGCGCGCCCGGCTTCGGCCACGGCAAGTGCAACCTCTACGACTTCGGCGCCAGTGTCTCCCTGGCGATCCGCGGCCCCGGTGTGACGGGCGGTCGCGTGGTCGACGATCTCATCACCTTGCCGGACCTTGCCCCGACGTTTCTCGAAATGGGCGGACTGAAACCGCCCGCCGTCATGACCGGCCGCAGCCTCGTCAATCTCCTGCGCTCGACCCAATCCGGCCAGGTGGAGCCCGCGCGCGACGCCGTCTACATCGGCCGCGAGCGCCACGTCGAAATCGCCCGTGCCGACTACACGCCGTATCCGCAGCGCGCGATCCGCACCCACGATTTTCTCTATATTATCAATTTCCGCCCCGACCGTTGGCCGCTGGGTGATCCTTACCGGCTCGACGGTTCCAATCCGCCGACGATCGAGGAGCTCACCGAAGAAACCCGGGCCACGCTCCCGGATGATGACGCCAGCCCGACCAAGGCGTGGTTCGTCACCCGGCGCAACGATCCGAAGTGGAAGGATCACTTCAATTGGATCTACGGCAAACGCCCGCGCGAGGAACTCTACGATCTCAAGTCGGACCCGCAGCAGACCAAGAATGTCGCCGCCGACCCGCGCTTCGCCACCGCCCGTGCGAACCTGGAAGCACGGCTCATGGGCGAACTCACCCGCACCGGCGATCCGCGCCTCGTCGACGACGGAAAATTCTACGAGACCCCGCCGATGTCCGGTCCGGTCAACGAGGGGCCCGCGAACGAGGGTTCCCCGAAGCAGCAAAAGGCGAAGAAGAAGTCGTAAATCCGGCCGCCCGATTCCCCGCCCGCTGCCCCCCCCCTCGCTATGAAGATTCACCGCGCAATTCCCGACGGCCCCACGATCCGCGGCACCGCCGCACTTGCCGCGCGCTGGTTGCCGCTGGCGCTCGGACTCGTCCTCTCGTTCGCCGCGCACGCCGCCCCGGCAAAACCGAATCTGATCTTTGTCCTGGCCGACGACCAAGGCATCGGCGAGGTCGGGTGCTATGGGTCCAAGGTGGTCCCGACGCCCAACATCGACCGACTCGCGGCCGAGGGCATGCGGTTCACGCGGGCTTACAGTGGCAGCGCCGTGTGCGCGCCGACGCGGAATGTCTTGATGACCGGTCTGCACACGGGCCACGGCACCCGGCGAGCGAACATGAGCAAGCACGGCCTCATCTCGCTCGCCCCCGACGAAATCACGGTCGCGGAGAAACTGAAGGAAGCAGGCTACACGACGGGCGGTTTTGGCAAGTGGGGCCTCGGCAATCCGGGCACCACCGGGGTTCCGGAGCGGCAGGGCTTCGATCAGTGGTATGGCTATTACGACCAGGTCCACGCCCATAGTTTTTTTCCGCTCTATCTGGTGCGCAACAGCGCCGAAGAAAAACTCGCGGGCAACCGCCCCGCCGGCACCAAACTCGCCAAGGGCGTCGGCACGGATTACAGCGTCGACCTCATTCTCAAGGAAACGCTGGCGTTCATCACGGCGCACAAGGACCGGCCGTTCTTCTGTTACGCCGCGTGGACGCTTCCCCATGGTGATTTCGAAGTCCCGGCGATCGCCCCCGATTTTGTCGGGCAGCCGTGGTCCGAGGAGATCAAGACCCACGCCACGATGCTGCAGCGGCTCGATCGCGATGTCGGCACCCTCATGAAGACGTTGCGCGACCTGGGTCTCGATCAGAACACGCTCGTCATTTACACCAGCGACAACGGCGCGGCCGGGCCCGGCGGAGCGACCTTCAAGTCATCGGCCGGACTCCGGGGCGCGAAGCGCGACCTGCGCGAAGGCGGGATCCGCGCGCCGTTCATCGCCCGCTGGCCCGGAAAAATCAGGGCGGGCACCACCAGCGACACGTTGACCAGCCACGTCGATTGGATGGCGACGGCGTGTGACCTCGCGGGCGTGAAGCCCCCCAAGACCGACGGTCTGAGCCTCGCGCCCATCTTCCAGGGGAAGCCGGCGCCGTCGCAGCACGAGCATCTCTACTGGGAAATCTACGAAGGGCCGGTGCCGTTTCAGCAGGCGGTGCGGCTCGGCGACTGGAAAGGCTATCGGACGGCGCTGCGCGGGCCGTTGGAACTCCACGATCTGGCGCGCGATCCCGTCGAGAAAAACAATGTCGCGGCCGAGCATCCTGCGGTGGTCGCCCGGATCGAAGCGATCATGGCGGCCGAACACGTGCGCAATCCCAACTGGGATCCGGTTGAATCACCGCCCGCCCCCGGCGCCACCGGGAAAAAACGGAAAAACAAGTAGCTTCGGCCAGCCCCGCCCCTGCCCCATGCCCCCGCCCCTGCCCCATGCCCCCGCCCCTGCCCCGCCGCCCCTGCTTCCGTTTCACGCTCCTGCTCTTGCTGGGTTGGGTAAGTCCGTTGTGCGCGGCGACCCGCCCCAACATCGTCGTCATCCTCGCCGACGATCTCGGCTGGTCCGATCTTGGCGCTTACGGCGGCGAGATCGAGACGCCGCACCTCGACGCGCTGGCCAAGGACGGCGTGCGGTTCACGCAGTTCTACAACACCGCCCGCTGCTGCCCCACGCGGGCCGCGCTGCTCACGGGCCTCGCCCAGCATCAGGCCGGCATCGGCCACATGGTCGCCAACGACGGCATCCCTTCGTATCAGGGCTTTCTCAACGACCGCTGCGTCACGCTCGCGGAGGTGCTGAAACCCGCCGGCTACACCACGCTCATGACCGGCAAATGGCACGTCGGCTCCGCGCCGGGGCAATGGCCGCTCGATCGCGGCTTCGACCGCTTTTGGGGCACGCCGTCCGGCGGCGGGGTGTATTTCAAGGACACCCTCGAACTCCGGAAGGAAGTCTTTTTCGTCAGCGGCGCCGAGCGCATTGAGCCGCCGGCGGATTTGCATGTGACGGATACCTTCACCGACCGGGCGCTGGACTTCGTGGACGAAGCGGTCACGCGGACGAAGCAGCCTTTCTTCCTCTATCTCGCGCACATCGCACCGCACTGGCCCCTGCAGGCCAAGCCGGCGGATATCGCGAAATACGCCGGGCGTTACGATCGCGGCTGGGATGCGGTGCGTGCGCGGCGTTTTGCCCGCCAGAAAGAGATGGGCCTGGTCGCTCGCGATGCGGTGCTGGGGCCGCGCGATGCCGGGGCGAAAGCGTGGCCCGACCTCTCCGAAAGCGCCCGCCGGGACCTCGCGCATCGGATGGAGATCTACGCCGCACAGGTTGACTGCATCGATCAAAACGTCGGCCGGCTCGTGGCGAAACTGAAGGCGCTCGGCCAGTTCGAGAACACGCTGATCCTGTTTCTCTCGGACAACGGGTGCTCCGCCGAGGGCGGCCCCGGTGGCTTCAATCGCGGCGTCGCGGGCGCACCGATCGGCACGGGACGATCCTATGCCAGCGCCGGGCTGGAATGGGCCAACGCCTCCAACACGCCGTTCCGTAAATTCAAGATCGACACGCACGAGGGCGGCATTTCCACCCCGCTGATCGCGCACTGGCCGGCTGGAATCACCGGGCGCGGTGAGCTGCGCCACCAGGCCGGCCACGTCATCGACCTCATGCCCACGGTGGTGGAACTGGCGGGTGCCACGTATCCAGCCACCCGCCACAACCGCCCGATCCAGCCGGCGGAGGGGCGCAGCTTTGCGGCTGCCCTCACGGCCCGGCCCGCACCCGTCGCCCGGACGCTGTTTTGGGAACACGAAGGCCACAAGGCGGTGCGGCGCGGCGACTGGAAGGCCGTCGCCAAAGGCCGCGACACGTGGGAACTCTACGACCTGGGTTCCGACCGCGCGGAAGGACACAACCTCGCCACCGCCCAGCCCGCCCGAACCCGGGAACTCGCGACACTCTGGCAGGAATGGGCCACGCGCTGCGGGGTCTGGGAGTGGGACGACCTCCGCAAACACCGTCAAAGCCGCACCAAATCCCCCTCAACCCCATGAACCGTTTCCCCTCCCTACGAACGAAACTCGCCGGTTTTTCCGTCGCGATCTGCGTGACCCTCGCCGGCATGCTGAGCGGCGCCGCGCCGCTCCCGGCCGCCGTCAACCAGCGCCCGCCGAACATCGTCTTCTTCCTCGCCGACGATCTCGGCCGCCAGGATCTCGGCGCCTACGGCAGCACGTTCTACGAGACCCCGCACCTCGACCGCCTCGCCCGGGAAGGGGCGAAGTTCACCGATGCCTACGCCGCGTGCCCTGTCTGCTCGCCGACGCGCGCGAGCATTCTTTCCGGCCAGTGGCCGCAACGCTCGGGTATCACCGATTACATCGGCGCCCCGCAGCCGAAAGACTGGAAGCGCAACACCAAGCTCCTCCCGGCCGCCTACACCGACCGTCTCGCCCTCGACTCACCGACACTCGCGAAGTCCCTCAAGGCCGCCGGCTACGCGACCTTCTTCGCCGGTAAATGGCACCTCGGCCCCGAGGGCTGGTGGCCCGAAAACCAGGGCTTCGACCACAACCTCGGCGGCATCGACCGGGGCGGCCCCTACGGCGGCGACAAATATTTTTCGCCCTATGGCAACCCGCGCCTCGCCGACGGCCCGCCGGGCGAACACCTGCCCGACCGCCTCGCCACCGAAGCGGCCAAGTTCATCGCGGTTAACCGAGACCGCCCGTTCTTCGCGTATTTCCCCTTCTACTCCGTGCACACGCCGCTGATGGCGCGCCCCGATCTCAAGAAAAAATACGAAGAGAAACGCGCGAGGCTCGGCCTCACCGAGAAATGGGGCCGGGAGGGTGAACGCGACGTGCGCCTCACGCAGGAACACGCCGTCTATGCCGGCATGGTCGAGGCCATGGACCTCGCCGTCGGCAAGGTGCTCGCGCAACTCGACGCCCTCGGTCTCGCCGAAAACACGATCGTCATCTTCACGAGCGACAATGGCGGCCTGTCCACCAGCGAAGGCTGGCCCACCTCCAATCTCCCGCTGCGCGGCGGGAAGGGCTGGATGTATGAAGGCGGCATTCGCGAGCCTCTCCTCGTCCGCTGGCCGGGCACCGTGCCGCCCGGCTCCGTTCTCGCCGCGCCCGTCACGAGCCCCGATTTTTTCCCGACTCTGCTCGAAGCCGCCGGCGCGAAGCCCGCCCCGGGCCAGATTCTCGATGGCCTCAGCCTCGTGCCCGTGCTCCGCGGCGGTGCCGCCCCCGACCGCGCGATCTTCTGGCAGTATCCGCACTACGGTAACCAAGGCGGAGCGCCCGCCGCCGCCGTTCGCCGCGGCCCATGGAAACTCATTCACTGGTTCGAAGACGATCGTTTCGAACTCTACAATGTCGTCGCGGATCTCGCCGAGGCCACCGACCTCGCCGCCCGCGAACCCGCCCGCGTCGCAGCCCTGCGCAGCGAACTCGCCGCCTGGCAGCGCACCGTCGGCGCCAAATTCCCCGCCACCAATCCCGCCTACGACGTCACCAAGCCCAACGGCCGCGCGTCAATCCGCCCGGGCTCACCCGAGTCCAACGCCCAAAAGGCGAAGCAGAAGAAATAACCCCGCCACCTCGCCCCCTTCGCCATGCATCTCCGATCCGTCTTCACCCTCGTCGCCCTCCTGTTCGCTCCCGCCCCGCTGCTCGCCGCCGCGGCATCGCCGGCCCGCCCCAATATCGTGATCATGCTCGCCGACGACGCCGGCTGGGGCGATTACGGTTTCTCCGGGAACACCCAGGTCTCCACCCCCAACATCGACCGCATCGCGCGCGGCGGTGCCTCGCTCGATCGTTTCTACGTGCAGCCGGTCTGCGCGCCGACCCGCGCGGAATTCCTCACCGGCCGCTACCACCCGCGCGGCGGCGTGCGTGGCGTCTCGACCGGCCAGGAGCGCCTCGACCTCACGGAAAAAACCATCGCCGATGCTTTCAAGGCCGCCGGTTATGCGACCGGCGCTTTCGGCAAATGGCACAACGGCACCCAGTGGCCCTATCACCCGCGCGCGCGCGGCTTTGACGAATACTTCGGTTACACCGCGGGACATTGGGGCGAATATTTCGACGCGCCGTTGGACGACAACGGCCGCATGGTCCGCACGTCCGGCTACATCGTGGATGTCTGCACCGACCGCGCCCTGCAGTTCATCACCAAAAACAAGGACCAGCCCTTCCTCTGCTACGTGCCGTTCACCACGCCCCACTCGCCCTGGGCCGTGCCCGATTCCTATTGGCAGCGCTTCAAAAACAAATCCCTCGCCCAGCGTGCGACCATCCCCGATCAGGAAGAACTTGAGCACACCCGTTGCGCCCTCGCGATGATCGAGAACCAAGACTGGAACGTCGGCCGCATTCTCGCGCGTCTCGACGAGCTGAAGCTCGCGGACAACACCATCATCTTCTTCTTTTCCGACAACGGTCCGAATTCCTTCCGCTGGAATGGCGGCATGAAAAATCGCAAGGGCAGCACCGACGAGGGCGGCGTCCGTTCCGTCGGGTACCTCCGTTGGCCCGCCAAGATTCCCGCCGGTCAGCGCATCGACAAAATCGCCGGCGCCATCGATCTCCTGCCCACCCTCACTTCGCTCGCCGGGATCCCGCGCGTCGGCTCCGCCCCCCTCGACGGTCGCGACCTCGCGCCGCTCGTGCTCGGCCAGAAAACCAACTGGCCCGACCGCATGATCTTCAACGCGTGGAACACCGCTGTCAGCGTCCGCACCCAGCAGCATCGCCTTGATTCCACCGGACGTCTGTTCGACATGGTCGCCGATTACGGCCAGCAGCGCGACATCGCCGCCGATCACCCGGACATTGCCAAAAAACTCGCGGACGCCGCCGCCGCCTGGCGCAAAGACATGCTCGCCGGGGTCGCGGCCACGACGGCTCCGGAAGGGACCAACACCCGGGGCAAAAAGAAAGGCAACGCCGCCGGCGCCGCCTTCCTGCCGCCTGATGACCGGCCGTATCCGGTGGGCTACGCCGAGTCTCCGCTCACGATGCTGCCGGCGCGCGACGGTGTCGGCTACGGTTCCGTCAAGCGAAGTTCGAACGCGCCCAACAGCTCCTACTTCGTCAATTGGACGAATCCCGCCGACAAAATTACGTGGGACATCGATGTCCACACGGCCGGCACCTACGACGTGACGATCGACTACACCTGCCGCGTGCCCGATGCAGGTTCCACCATCGAGGTCAGTTTTAAGGAGGCCAAACTCATCGGCAAAGTCGCCCCGGGCTGGGATCCGCCCCTCTACACGAATCAGGACACGCTCCCGCGCCCGCCCGCGGAATCGCAGATGAAGGATTTTCGCCCGCTCCCGCTCGGCTCCGTGCAGCTCGAAAAAGGCCGCGGTCCGCTCACGCTCCGCGCGCTCCAGATCCCCGGTGCCTCCGTGATGGATGTGCGCCGCGTCAACCTCACCCTGCGGAAATAACCCCGCGCTCCCACTGTCCCCTAAGTTTATCCCATGAAGTTTCTCTCCCCTCTTGCCCTCGCCTTCGCGGTCGTCGGCCACGTCGCTGCATTCGCCGCCGAGCCCGCTCGCCCCAACATCGTGTTCATCATCTCCGATGACCATGGCTGGACCGACTACGGCTTTATGGGCCACAAACAGATCGAGACACCCCACCTCGACAAACTCGCCGCCCGCAGCGCCGTTTTCTCGCGCGGCTATGTGCCCACGGCCCTCTGTCGCCCCGCGCTCGCGACGTTTGCCACCGGTCTCTACGCCCACCAACACCAGATCAGCGGCAACGATCCCGCGCTGTTGAGCGAGCCCGCCCCCCGCGCCCCCAAGGCCCCGAAAGCGACCAAGGCGGAAAAGGCGGCCAAGGCGCCCGGTGAATCCGCCGCTTACGAAGCTCTGCGCGAGAAACTCATCGCGCAGTTCCACCGGCAGCCGTCCATCGCGAAGCTCCTCGGCGACCAGGGCTACCTCAGCCACCAATCCGGGAAATGGTGGGAAGGCAGCTACCAGCGCGGCGGCTTCACCCATGGCATGACGCGCGGCTTCCCCCAGCCCGGCGGGCGCCACGGCGACGACGGACTCAAGATCGGCCGCGAAGGGCTGGCGCCGATTTTCGACTTCATCGATCACGCCACCGCGGAGAAGAAGCCGTTCTTCGTCTGGTATGCCCCGTTCCTGCCGCACACGCCGCACACGCCGCCCGACCGCCTCTTCCAAAAATACAAAGCCAAGGGCGTCGCGTCGGACCACATCGCCCGCTACTACGCGATGGTCGAGTGGTTCGACGAAACGTGCGGCCAATTGCTCGGCCGTCTCGACGCCAAGGGCCTCACCCAAAACACCCTCGTCGTCTACATCGGCGACAACGGCTGGATCCAGCAGGAGAACGGCCCCGGCTACGCCCCGCGCTCCAAACAGACCGCCCACGAGGGCGGCATCCGCCAGCCCACCTTCTACAGCTGGCCCGGCGTGATCCGGCCCGGCCTCCGCGGCGAACAACTCGCCTCCAGTATCGACATCGTCCCGACCGCCCTCGCCGCCGCCGGGCTCACCCCGCCGAAAAATCTCCCGGGCTTCAATCTCCTGCCCGTCCTCAAAAGCGGTCAGCCCACCCCCCGCACCGTCGCCTATGGCGAGACCTTCGCGCACGACGTCGCGAACATCGACCGTCCCGCCGACAGCCTCGTTTACCGCTGGGTGATCGAGGGCAAATGGAAATTGCTGCTCACCTACGACGGCGCCGTAAGCGCGCGTTATGCCTCGTCCAATCCCCGCGACGAAAAACGCCCGCAGCTCTTCGATCTCTTGGCTGATCCGCACGAAAGCAAAAACCTCGCCGCGCAAAATCCCGCCGTCGTCGCCGCGCTCGCCGCCAAACTGGACGCTTGGTGGCGCCCCGAGGGCCGCACCGCCCAGACCACCTGGCCCCAGTAGCCCGCTCCCAACCGACCACCCACGCCCGGGCCATCGCGCCCGGGCCACCTCCCAAAATCTCCCGGCTCCTCGCCAAAATCCCATGCGCCCGCTCCGCTCCATCCTCTTGCTCGCCGCTCTCGCCCCGCTCTTCGCGGCCGACAAACCCAATGTCATCGTCATCATGGCCGACGACCTCGGCTACGGCGACATCTCCGCTAACGGCGCCACCGCGCTCAAAACGCCGAACATCGACCGCCTCGCCGCCGAGGGCCTGCGCTTCACGAGCGGCTACTGCTCGGCGTCCACCTGCACACCCACGCGCTACTCGTTTCTCACC
>CAJAYO010000593.1 GCA_903948415.1 uncultured Opitutia bacterium
ACGTTGTTGCGCTGGATGTTCACGCCGTTGAAGCGGCCTTTGTCGATGTCCTGGTAGTCGATGCGCGAGCTGCCGTAAGCCATGCCGGCGTCGGATTTCCAAATCGGGCCGTCGTGCAGCCAGCGCAGGGAAGGGGTGTAAGTGCGGCCGGGTCGGATACGGCCGCCGTTGCCGATGGTGAGCTGGCCGGCGTTGATGGCTCCCGTGAGCGGAAAGGTGCTCAAAGCGCCCTGGGTACGCGTGGGCGACCAGTTGCCGGGCACCACGCGGTTGATCTGGAAGGTCTGGGTGCGAGTCGCGAAGTTTTCCTTCAACATGCCGTAGGAGAAACCGACCGTGATGCGGTCGTAACGTGAGCCGAACGGACGCCAGTCCACCGTGGTCGCGAAGGATTCGCGGGTGGTGGTCTTCCCGCTGTCGCGCCAGGAAAAAGTGCCGAGGTAGGGGTTGTCGGGCGTGGTCTGGGGGAGAGCGCCGGGCGTGCCATTGGCGGCATTGGGGTTGGTCGCGAGCGCGGTGCCCCGCCATTGCATCGCGGTGTTGGACTGCGGGGTGTATTGGTCGGAGAAACCGCCGGAGACCGTGAAGCCGAAATTCTTGTTCACCGGTACGACGGCGGAGACATCGAAGCCGGGATGAATTTTGTAGGACTTCTCGCCCCAGCTGGGGCCGGGCGACTGGCGCAGGAACGCGCGCTCGGCGTCCTTCATCAGGAACGCGACACTGTACGTGTAGATCGGCTTGTTGCGCTCGAAGGCGCTGCGCGGGACAAAATTCACGGAGCCGGCGAGGGCCGAGCCGGGGGTGTCCGGCACGGGCGAGCGGTTTACCTCGATGCGGGCGACGCTGTTGATGGAAACCTGATCGAGCTCCACTTGCCGCCCGGTGCCGGCGCCCGCGGCGCTCGCCATGTCGAATCCGCCCATCGAAATCGGGACGTTGCCGGCCGGCACGCCGTTGATCGAGAAGCGGCGCGCGTCGCCACCGGTGTAGTCGGACGTGATGCCGGGGAGAAATTTCATGAACTCGCCGACGCTGCCGTCCGCGATGGTGCCGAACTCGTCGGTCGAAACGACGTTGGTGATGTTTTTCGCGAAACGCTGCTCGTTGATCGCGAGGGCGGCGCCGTCCATCTCCTTCGAAGAGGAGACCGTGAAGGCGTCGAGTTTGACCGTCTCGCCGTCGACGGCGGGTTTGCCGGGCGCGGATTCGCCGCCGGCCAGCGTGATATCGCGCTGCACGGTCTGCCCGGGCGTGACGGCGACCACTTCGGAACGGGAGCCGAGGCCGGTGTAGAAAATCTTCAGCGTCACGGGGCCGGCCGGAAGGTTGGTGAGGCGGTATTGGCCGGTGGCGTCGGTGAGCACCTGCTGACCGGAGCCGTCCACGGTGATGCGGGCGTTTTCAACGTATTCGCCCCGACGGACGTTGAACACCCGGCCCTCGATGGTGCCGGTCGGGACGGCCTGCGCACCGAGGATCGATGCGAAAACAAGGAGCGCGGCGACCGCGCAACCGCGGCGGGCACGTAGGAGGATCAGGGGAAGGGTCTTCATAGGGCGGGGTCGCACGCCCAGAGTTAGGGCGGGCACGCGCGACGATGCCGACCAGATAAACATCCAGTTACCAACGCGAGGCAATTTCTCGGGGCGGCGCGACGCGGTCCCGCGATGACAACCGCGCAGCTTGAAAAAGCCCGCCGGCTGTCCAACGGTGCGCCCTCCACCCGCCCGACCGCCCGCCATGCCCTCCACCACGCTCACTCCGGAAATCGAAGCCGAGGCCGACCGCCTCCTGCGTTCGCTCATGCACGTCGAGTGCGACCCGCGCGGGCGGACCTGGAATCTCGCCACCTGTCGCGAGATCGCCCCGCTCACGCTGGAGATCAACCGGCTGAAAAAGGAGAAAGACGCCGTCATCCTCACGCACTCTTACGTCGAGCCGGAGATCATTTACGGGGTCGGCGATTTCAAGGGCGACTCCTACCACCTCAGTCTCATGGCCAAGCAGGCCAAGGCGAAGATCATCGTGTTCGCCGGCGTCGTATTCATGGCCGAGACCGCCAAAATCCTCTCGCCCGACGCGACCGTCGTCGTGCCCGACCGCGGTTCGGGCTGCTCGCTCGCCGACTCCATCGACGGCGACGGCGTGCGCAGACTGAAGGCGCTCTACCCCGATGCGACCGTCGTCTGCTACATCAACAGCACGGCCGAGGTGAAGGCCGAGAGCGACGTCTGTGTCACCTCGGGCAACGTCTATCACATCGTCGCAAATCTCCCGGCGCGCCGCATCCTCTTCGTGCCCGACCGGCTCATGGCGGACAACGTCCGCACCGAGCTCAAGCGCCGCGGGGTCGACAAGGAAATCATCTCCTCCGACGGCACCTGCCTGGTGCACGATCAGTTCACCCCCGCCCAGATCGCCGAGGCCCGCGCGCAATTTCCCGGCCTCAAAGTGGTCGCCCATCCCGAGTGCACCGAAGACGTGGCGAAACTCGCCGACTTCGTGGGGAGCACCGGCGCGATGATGAAATACGTGAAGACCACGCCGGCGCCGTATTTTCTCATGCTCACCGAGTGCGGACTCGTCGGACGCCTTGAAGTCGAATCCCCCGAGAAACGCTTCATCGGCGGCTGCCGCCTCTGTCCCTACATGAAGCTGAACTCCCTCGAAAAAATCCGCGACGCCCTGCGCGCCCCGCGCCCGGACCAGATCGTGACGCTCGACGAGGGCCTGCGCGTGCGCGCCGCCGCCTGCATCGAACGGATGTTTCAACTCTCGCCCGTCGACTGATCTTCCCATGCTCACCCCCCGCACCGACCACCTGATCGACCTCGCGCTCGACGAAGA
>CAJAYO010000594.1 GCA_903948415.1 uncultured Opitutia bacterium
ACTCCTCCAGCTCTGTTGGCTCTGGCTTTGGTCGTTCACGCTTAACCCCCAGGTGAGCGCCGCCTCGCGCGACGACTGGCACGTCGAATTTCCGCCGGTGAAGCTCGCCGGCAATCTCTACTACGTCGGCACCGCCGATCTCGCGATCTACCTGATCCACACGCCGCAGGGAAACATCCTGATCAACGCCAACTATCCGCAGGATTTGCCGTTGCTGCGCAAGAGCATCGCGCAGCTCGGCTTCGCCTACACCGACACGAAGATTCTGCTCATCAGCCACGCCCACGGCGACCACGACGCGGCGGTCGGCCTCATCAAAAAGGAAACCGGCGCGCGTCTGATGGTGATGGCGCCCGATGTCGCCGCGGTCGAAAGCACCGCGTCCGGTCGCCCCGCCGCGAAAGTGGATCGCGTGCTCCACGACGGCGACACCGTCGAACTCGGCGGCTCCACGCTGACCGCCCGTCTCACGCCCGGACACACCCCGGGTTGCACGACCTGGACGATGCGGGTCGCCGACGGCGCACGAACCCTCGACTCCGTGATCATCGGCAGTCCCAACGTGAACCCCGGCTTCATTCTCGTGGGCAACAAAAAATATCCGCAGATCGCCGAGGACTACGTCAGGTGCTTCGACGTGCTGAAGAAATTGCCCGTGGATCTCTTCCTCGGCGCGCACGGCGGCTACTTCGGCCTGAAGGAAAAATTCGCGGCGATGAAGCCCGGCGGACCCAATCCCTTCATCGATCCCGCCGGCTACCAAACCTACGTCGCCACCAAAGAAGCGGCCTTTCGCAAAGAATGGGAGCGGCAGAAACCGAACCCCGGTTCTCCGGCGCCGTAGCCGACGACGTCAGCCACGCGCCGGCCAAGCCAGAGCAACCAACTCGGCCTACGCTTTGACAAAGCCCCGGTCGAACGTGACCGCTTCCTCCAGCCGTTTCAGTCTCGCCTGCCGCCCGGGCCAGCGACCCCCGAGTCCTTTTAGGATCAGGATTTCGCGCTGCCGCAGATATTGATCGAAGGCGGTCGCACGCGTGATCGGGGCGTGCGCGCGCTGCGCTTTCTCGCCGGGCGAAACGATTGTCTTCAGCGCGGTCGTGACGCCGGTCACGATGTCAGCCTGAAGCGCCGCGGCCCCGCTGGCGTCGGACGGAAGGTCTTGGCCCAGAAAATCGGGTCGGCGTCGCCACGAATGAGCTGCCCGTTGACGGTGACGTTGCCCGCCGCCCGGGGGACGTTCCCGCGCAGGACCCAAGCCACGCCGAGCTCGCGGGCGATTTGCGGCAGCGGTTTTTTCGACGCACGAAACACCTCGACCGAATTGCGCGAGCCCACCACGCGGAGCTGCGAAAGCAACGAGAGCCCGGCGATGACCTCGTCCTGGATGCCGTCCGCGAAATATGCCGAGTCCGGCTCGGTGCTGCGGTTCTCAAACGGGTGGACGGAAATCGAATTTCCGGAAACCGCGGGCGTCACGGCGGGCGGGGCGGATATTTCCGAGGTGGGCGGCGCGCGCCGTCGCGCCGCTTCGGCGGCCGGCGTGGATGCGGTTTCGCGAGGCAGAAATTTCCAGCCGAGTGTGGCGAGCAACCCGAGCCCCGCCGCTGCGCCGACGAGCCAAGCCAGCCGCCCGCGGAGCGGCCGGCCCACCGTGGCACGCCCTGCAGCGTCTGCACGCGCCCCGAACACCGCCGAGATGTTCCCACCGGGCAGGTTCGTCCACTGCACCCCGCGAAACTCAGCCGGCACCTGCGCGTCGGCGGCGCGGGTCGCGTCGATCACGATAGGCAACCAGAACCTCCGTGCGGCCGCCATGGCGTGCGTGCGTTCCGCGGCCAGGTTCCACTCAATCCGAAAGCGAGCGGGAAACGTCGGACGGCCGCTCCGCGCCCGGCAAGGACGGCGCGAATGCCGCGCGCGGAGCCCGCGGCCCACCTCCCTGAGGAACATGGAATTGACTCGAACCCCGCCGTGCCCGGCGTGCACGCGAACGGGATCACGTCGCGGATGTTGACGACGCCGGTCACGAACATCAGCCGGTGTTCGAAGCCCACGCCGAAACCGGAGTGCGGCAACGGTCCGTAGCGGCGCCGATCGAGCTGCCAGCAGTGGGCCTTTCCTTGAGGTGTTGGAGCGCCAGGCCCTCGCAGAGTCTTTCGAGCCGCTCTTCGCGTTGGCTGCCGCCGATGATTTCGCCGATGCTCGGCACGAGCAAATCCGTCGCGGCCAAGGTCTGGCGGTCAGCCGCGCAATACGTCTTCCCGTCGCGGATGAGGTCCTTCACGAATTCCTCGGCGAGCGTTCTATCGACCCCAAGGTCCCAGAACGCCTCCGCGGGTTCGATCAGCCAAAATACCGAGGTTTGGCGCGCGATGCCGGAGTATTCCGCAGCCGGCTCCGCCCGGTTGGGCCGGCCGGCGGACCAAGCGCCACGCCGCGTTTCATCGCGGCGTGGGCTCTGGCTGGCGAACGGTCGGTTGACGGTAGACCGGGGCGGATCAGACGAGGTCGAAGCGGTCGGCGTTCATCACCTTGGTCCAGGCTGCCACGAAGTCGTGGACGAACTTCGCCGGCGCGTCGCTCGCGGCATAGACTTCGGCCAAGGCCCGCAGCTGCGAGTTCGAGCCGAACACCAGGTCGACGCGGGTGGCGGTC
>CAJAYO010000595.1 GCA_903948415.1 uncultured Opitutia bacterium
AAGAGGGAGATCATGGACGTGGGGCGGGACGGGGTTGGCTCGGACTGGATCGAGCCGGGGTGCGGGGTAGAACAGCGGCAGGAAACGATTCTTGTTTCAGGTTGTATTCAAGGAGAAATCTGTTGCGGTCGCGGATTACTCCCGCGGGCTTTCTCCCGCGACTGTCCGACCCGACTTTCGTGGTTCGCCCGGCGCCCGCGAATCCCGTCTCCCCCCATTTCTCCTTCATGAAATCAAACTCCGTCGAAAAAGCCTACCAACTGGCCAAAGAACGTTACGCCGCCCTCGGCGTTGATACCGAGCGGGCCCTCAAAGCCGCGGCGAAGATCCCCGTGTCCATGCATTGCTGGCAGGGCGACGATGTCGGCGGGTTCGAACACGGCGGCGGCACGTTGGGCGACGGCCTGGCGGTGACCGGGAACTATCCGGGCAAGGCCCGCACGCCGCAGGAACTGCGCGCAGACTTTGACCAGGCGAGCGCGCTCATCCCCGGCACGCGCCGGCTGAATCTCCACGCGTCCTACGCTGAGCTGGACGGCAAGAAGGTCGATCGCGACGCGTTGGGGGCCGAGCAGTTCAAGGGCTGGATCGCCTGGGCGAAGCAACGCGGCATCGGCCTGGATTTCAATCCGACCTATTTTTCCCATCCATTGGTCAAGGGCGGCTGCACGCTGTCACATCAGGACAAAGCGATCCGCCAATTTTGGATCGAGCACGGTATCCGTTCCCGCGAGATCGGTGCCGCCATCGGCAAGGCGCTCGGGAAAACCTGTCTGACCAATCTCTGGATTCCCGACGGCATGAAAGACACGCCGGCCGATCGCCGCGCCCCGCGGGCCCGCCTCGCGGAGTCGCTCGATGCGATCTATGTGAAGCGCATCGACCCGAAGCTCAACGTCGACGCGGTCGAGCCCAAGTTGTTTGGTCTCGGATCGGAGAGCTACGTGGTGGGCTCCCATGAGTTCTACCTCTCCTATGCGGTGAGCCGGAACAAACTGCTCACGTTGGACGCGGGCCACTATCACCCGACGGAAGGCATCGCCGACAAAATTTCCTCGGTGCTGCAATTCATGCCCGAAATCGCGCTCCACGTCAGCCGCGGCGTGCGCTGGGACAGCGACCACGTGGTCACGCTCACCGACGAACTGCAGGCCATCGCCCAGGAGATCGTGTGGGGCGGCTACACGGACCGCGTGCGCATCGGCTTGGATTACTTTGACGCCAGTATCAACCGCGTGGCCGCGTGGGTCATCGGCACGCGCAACATGGGCAAGGCGCTGTTGCTCGCGCTCGTCGCCCCGATCGACCGGCTCAAGGCGGCGGAGCGCGAGGGGGATTACACCACGCGGCTCGCGTTGCTCGAGGAGGCCAAGACCCTGCCGTTCGGTGCGGTGTGGGACTACTACTGCATGCAGCAGGAGGTTCCTGTCGCCGAGGCCTGGGTGGCCGAGGTGAAACGCTACGAAAAGACCGTCCTCAGCAAACGCTGAAGGGCGCCACGGCTTTTTAGCCGCCTCCCGCGCAGATGGCCCCCCCCTTTCTCTCGGCGTCGTCTTCCCCTGGCGCGGGGGGCCTGGCCTCCGCCTGTTTTTAAGTGCCCTCCAAGGGCGTGAAAAAATCGTCCGGGCAAACCAGCACTCATTCCCCATGAAATCAGTCCCTACCGCTTCCTCCACCTTCGCCTGCGGCCTCATCGCCGCGCTGGTCTTTCTCGTCGCGCCGACCCGGGCCGCCCAGAGTTATCCCGAGCCCGCCGGGGCCGATACCGCCGGCTTCGTGCCCATCTTCGACGGCAAGACCCTGACCGGTTGGGACGCCGATCCGAAGTATTGGCGCGTCCAGGACGGCATGCTGGTCGGCGTCGTCACGCCGGAGACCCTCCTCAAGGCGAACACCTTCGCGATCTGGCGGGGTGGGGCGCCCGCCGACTTCGAGTTAAAGGTCGAGTATCGCATCACCGCCGGCGGCAACAGCGGGGTCAACTATCGCAGCGTGGACATCCCCACGCCGGCCTTCGCCTTGAAGGGCTACCAGTGCGATATCGACGGCGCCAATCGGCACACGGGCAACAATTACGAGGAGCGCGGCCGGACGTTCCTCGCGGTGCGCGGGCAAATCGTCCGCGCCGCCGAAGGGTCCAAGCGCGCGATCATCGGCACCCTGGGGGAGAAGGACCCGCTCGCTACTTTCGTGAAGAAAGACGACTGGAACCAGGTCCACCTCATCATCCGCGGCAACGTTTTCACTCATCTGGTGAACGGCCACGTCATGAGCGTGGTCATCGACGAAGATCCGGTCGCCCGCGCCACCGCCGGCCTGATCGGCGTGCAGGTCCACGTCGGTCCGCCGATGAAGGTCGAGTATCGGAACTTCCTCCTGAAAACCCTGCCCGCCGTCACGCCCGCGCCCGCCAAATAATTTTTCCGCTCCCCCCATGTTTTCCAAATCCTGCTTCGTCTCCGGTCTGCTGGCCCTGCTCCTCGCGGTGACCGGCCGCCTTCCGGCGCAGGCCGCGGGCGAAGCGATCACGCTGACCGCCCTGCGCACGGAATATCTGGTCGCGCCCGAAAACATCGAGGCCGCCGCGCCGCGCCTCTCGTGGACGATCGAATCCACCCGTCGCGGCGCCGCCCAGTCCGCGTGGCACATCCGCGTCGCCTCGTCCGCGGCGAAACTCGCCGCCGGCGAGGGCGATCTCTGGGACAGCGGCCGCGTGACCGGGAATGCCACCAATCAAGTCGCGTACGCCGGCCGGGCGCTGGCCTCGCGCGCCGAGTGTTTTTGGCAGGTGCAGATTTGGGACGAGACCGGAAAACCGTCCGGCTGGAGCGGCCCCGCGCGTTGGTCGATGGGCCTCTTGAAGCCCACCGACTGGCGCGGCGAATGGATTTCGTATCGCGACGACACGCCGCTGCACACCGACCGCAAGACCCTGCTGCTCCCCGCGCCGCGCCATTACCGGAAAGAGTTCACCGCCGCGAAAACCGTGAAGCGCGCCGTGGTCTACGCGTCCGCGCTCGGCCTCTACGATCTCTATTGCAACGGCCAGCGGGTCGGTGACGCGTTTTTCCAGCCCGGCTGGTCCGACTATCTGCAACGCGCCTACTATCGCAGCCACGACGTGACCGCACTGGTGCGCGCGGGCGGCGCCAACGCCCTCGGGGCCGTCGTCGCCGAAGGTTGGTATTCCGGTTACGTCGGCTATGGGCTGCTCGTCGGCTACGGCCCGAACAAGGTCGGTCGCTCTTTCTACGGGAAGACGCCCGCGCTCCGCGCCCAGCTCGAAATCGACTACACCGACGGCACGCACGAGACCGTCGCGACGGACGCGACGTGGCGCGTGACGGATCGCGGGCCCACGCGCGAGGCCGATCTGCTCATGGGCGAGGCCTATGACGCCCGCGCGGAGTTGGGCAACTGGTCGGCCCCCGGTTTCGACGCGAAAGCGTGGTCACCCGCCATCGCCGCAGCCGCGAACCCCCGCACGAAAGCCGTTTACTCCGACGCCGCCGGCGAGCGCGACATGGATCTCTCCTTTGTCGCTCCGCCGAAGATGCAGGCCTATTCCGCGCCGCCGATCCGCGTCACGCAGGAGTTGCCCGCGAAGACGGTGACCGAGCCGAAGCCCGGCGCCTATGTCTTCGACCTCGGGCAGAATTTCGCGGGCATCGTGCGGCTCAAAGTCAAAGGCGCCGCCGGCACCCAAGTGCGGCTTCGCTTCGGCGAGATGCTGCACAAGGACGGCACGATCATGACGGAGAATCTCCGCAAGGCCCGCGCCACCGATTTCTACACGCTCCGCGGCGATCCGGCGGGCGAGACGTGGTCGCCGCGCTTCACCTATCATGGCTTCCAATACGTCGAGGTGACCGGTCTGACCGCCAAGCCCTCGCCGGACATGATCACGGGCCTCGTGCTGCACAACGACACGCCGCTCACCGGGAGTTTCGAATGCAGCGATCCCGTGCTCACGCAATTCGGCCGCAACGCCCAGTGGACCCAGCGCGCCAACTTCGTCGAGATTCCCACGGACTGCCCGCAGCGCGACGAGCGCCTCGGCTGGATGGGCGACGCGCAGGCCTATGTGCGCACGGCGAGCTTCAACGCCGATGTCGCGGGCTTCTTCACGAAGTGGATGGACGATGTGGAGGAGTCCCAGCGCAGCTTCGGGGCCTACCCGGACTATGCGCCCTATCCCATGGCGCACGGGAGCGCGGGCAAGACGTTCGGCACGGGCTGGACCGACGCCGGCATCATCTGCCCCTGGACCATTTGGAAAACCTACGGCGACACCCGCATGGTGGAGCGTCACTGGAATTCCATGACGCGCTTCATGGAGTGGCGCCATGCGAGCACAACGCCGGAGGGACTCGGCACCAGCCTCGGCAATCCCTGGGGCGACTGGCTGAACGTCAACGAGACGACGCCGGTCGAGTTCATCGACACGTGTTATCATGTGCTGGTCTGCACGCAGATGGCTGAAATGGCCGAGGCGATCGGCCGTCCCCTCGAGGCGGCCACCTACCGGAAGCGCCGCGCCAAGTCGCAGGCCGCCTTCACGAAGACCTACCGGACGCCCGACGGCGCCCTCACGATCGACACGCAGTCGGCCTATGTGCTCGCGCTTTCGGTGGGGCTCATTCTGGAGAAGGATCTCGCCACCGCGACCGCCACCTTGGTCGCGAAGATCGCGAAGAACGATCACCGCATGGCGACGGGATTCCTCGGCACCAAGTCGTTGCTCCCGGCCCTCACCGGCAGCGGGCAGCACGATCTCGCGGTGCGCCTCTTCCAGAGCCGCAAGTTCCCGAGCTGGGGCTACGAGGTTTCGAATGGCGCCAACACGGTCTGGGAGCGCTGGGACAGCTACACAGCCGAGCACGGGTTCAATGGCGCCAATGGCAAACAGAACTCCGCGATGAACAGTTTCAGCCACTATGCCTTTGGGGCGGTGATGGAGTGGGCCTACCGCGTCCTCGCCGGCATCGACAGCCAAGGCGCCGGCTACCGCCACATTGTTATACGTCCGCGTCCGCCGACGCCCGGCAGCAATCCCGACCAGACGCCGATCCACGCGGTCAACGCTCACTATGATTCCATCAACGGCCGCATCGCGAGCGCGTGGAAGCTCGACGGCGGCACGTTCACTCTCGACGTCACCGTTCCGGCCAACACCACGGCGAGCGTCTTCTTGCCCGCCGCGACCGTCGAGCGCACGAGCGAGCGTGGGGCGCCGCTCGCCACCTCGGTCGCGGGCATCCGCTCCTTCGCTCCCGCCGACACCGCGCTGAAGGTCGAAGTTGCCGCCGGAACCTATCGCTTCGTCGTCCGCGCCGGGCCTTGAGCCTCGCACGCTTCCTGCGCGGTGAGCCGATCGCGGAGATCTCGGCACGCGGGCGTGAGGGCGGGCGGATTTTTGGGGGATCCTCGCACCGGCAAAACCGAAGGGTGATTTCGTAGGCCGCCCGCTGGCGGGCGCGTATGCGGAGCGCGCCTCGTAGGCCGCCCGCGGGCGGGCGCGGTTTTGGAGCGCGCGC
>CAJAYO010000596.1 GCA_903948415.1 uncultured Opitutia bacterium
CACCTCCGCCGATTCCGCCGCGATCGCAGACTCCGCCGCCCGCGTCGGCGCCTTCGCCGCCGGCAGCGCCGACGCCGCCCTCATCGTGAATCTCGCCCCCGGCGCCTACACCGCGCAAGTCACCGGCCTCGCCGGCGCCACTGGCACGACGCTCCTCGAAGCCTCCGAACTGCCGTAGACCCGGGCACCCGAACGCATACCTCCCTTCCGCTCCCCCCGCACCGGTGACGGGCGGAGGGAGTTTTTTTGCCCCGCCGGCACTTTTTTGCGGCCATTCTCTCCGAGCGGGCCAGAGTGAACTGCTCCTCGTGATGACCCATCTCCACCAAAAGCTCTGGCCCTTCCTCGCGGTCGTCGCGGTCGCGCTCGCCCTTTTTCTCGCGTGGCGTTCATCGGCGCCGCGGACGGGCTCGACCTCCGCGGCGACGCCCACCACCCGCCCATCGACTCCGCCGCCCGGCGCCGCAGGCCCGGACACACCCTCGGCCGCACGCGCCGAACTGGCCCGCGCCTTCGCCGTGACCGATCCGCGTAAACGCGCCCGCGCCTGGCTCGCCACCGCCCCGCTCCCGCCCGAGACCAAAGCCAAACTCACCGGCAAATAACCCGCGCGCCGTCCTCCGCCCAACCGTCGCGCCTTCTCCCCTCCTCCCCACTCCCGTGTCCACCCCGGAAAAAATTCTCGTCGCCATGTCCGGCGGCGTCGACAGCTCGGTCGCCGCCCTCGTCCTCCAGCGCCAGGGCGTGCCCATCGTCGGCGCCTACATGAAGAACTGGATCAACGAGGACGAAATCGTCGGCCACTGCCCCTGGCAGCAGGACATCGACGACGCCCGCGCCGTCTGCGACCGGCTCGGCATCGAGTTCCGCGTCGTGAACCTCATGCAGGAGTATCGCGAACGCGTGGTGGCCTACCTCCTCGACGGCTACGCCCGCGGCCTCACGCCCAACCCCGACATCATGTGCAACCGCGAAATCAAATTCGGCGTGTTCCGCACCTGGGCCCGCGACCACGGCTTCGCCGCCGTCGCCACCGGCCACTACGCCCAGCGGATCGCGTGGCACGGGTCTCCCGACCCGGGTTCCGCCGCGACGCCCCCCGCCCCGTGGCCCGCCACTTTCGCCCTCCTCGAGGGCGCCGACAAAAACAAAGACCAGTCCTACTTCCTCGCCTTGCTCTCGCAGGCCCAGCTCGCCGACGCCCGTTTCCCCATCGGCCATCTCCCCAAACCCGAACTCCGCGCCCTCGCCCGCGACGCCGGCCTCCCCACCGCCGACAAAAAAGACAGCCAGGGCATCTGCTTCATCGGCGAAGTAAAGATGGCGGATTTTCTCCGCGCCTACGTGCCCGACGCCCCCGGCCCCATCGTCCGCGCCCACGACGGCCGCGAGCTCGGCCAACACCGCGGCCTGCACTTCTACACCCTCGGCCAGCGCAAGGGCATCGGCGTCCCCTCGAACTCCGACCACCAAGCCTACGTCGTCGTCGGCAAACGCGCCGCCGACCGCGCCCTCCTCGTCGCGTTCGACAGCCCCGACGCCCCCGGCCTGTTCCAAAGCGAGGTCCGCGTCCACTCGCTCCAGTGGAATGCCCCGCCCGTCACCGCCCCGCGCTCGCTCGCAGCCCGCGTCCGCTACCGCGACCCGCGCGTCCCCGTCGAGTTCATCCCCGAGGGGGGCGACACCGCCCTCGTCCGGTTCACCACGCCCCAACGCGGGCTCGCCAGCGGCCAGATTCTCGCGCTCTACGAGGGCGAACGTCTGCTCGGCGGCGGCGTCTACGTCTGACCGCCGCACGGCACGTCATGGCCGCCTTCGCCGCCCTCGGCCGCAAATTCCGCCGCTTCGCCGACCAGGAGTCGCTGCAGCCCGACCTCGGCCGCGGCCTCCGCGCCGCCGTCGCCTACATGGCGCCGCTCCTCCTGGCCGCCGCCGGCTGGCTGCCCACCGAACTCACCTTCGTCGCCCTCGCCGCGCAAAACATCGCCATGGTCGATGTCCGCGGCGACTACCGCCTGCGCCTCGGCCTCCTCGTCGCGATGACCGCGGTCTTCGTCGGCGCCGCCGCCCTCGGCACGGTCGCATCGGGTCATCTCGCCGCCGCGCTCGCCGCCACCGCCCTCGTCGCCCTGTGCGGCGGTCTCTGGCGCCACCTCAGCAGCGACTACGGGATGGCCCTGGCCATTTCCTCGACGCTGGTCTTCCTCATTGCCCTCGCGTCGCCCCGCCAGGCCACGGTCTCCGACCACGCCTTCGCCGCCCTGCTCGGCGGGCTCTGGGGCGTCCTCCTCCAGGTCGCCAACTGGCCGTTCCGCCCGCAGCATCCCCTGCGCCGCACCGTGTCCGACAGCTGGCTCGCCGTGGCCGATCTGTTCGAGGCGCTGAACCCGGCGGACACCGACGTCTCCTCCGCCGACCGCGAACGCCGTATCCACGAAGGGGAGGCCGCGCTCCGCACGACCCTCGACAAGGCCTATGCCACCTTCGCCGCCACGCGCCCCGGCCCGCTGCGCCAACGCCTCGAAGCCGTCAACTTCGCCGCCGCGCGCCTCGCCACCCGCGTCGGTTCGCTCCACACCGCGCTCGGGCCCCTGCTCGCCTCGCCGGCCTTGGCGCCGCTCGGCCCCGCGCTCGTCCCCGCGCTCACCGCCCTCACCAACACCTCGCGCACCGTCGCCCTCGCCGTCGTCTCCCGCCAGCCCGCGCACCTCGCCACCGCCGACCTGCGCCTCCGCCGGCTCGCGAATTTGCTCCGCGTGCTCGAAGCGCGCCTCACCGCCCAAACGGACGCCGCCGCGGACGGCGCGCAGCTCGTCGCCCTCCTCCGCCTCATCCGCGAACACCTCCCCGCGGTGCACGAGGCCCTGCGCGCCACCATCGACCGCGCCGGCGAACGCGCGGCGTTTTCCCTCGAACTCTTCGACCTCCACACGCTCACCCTCCGCCCGCTCGCCTCCGCGCTCAACCTCAGCTGGCGGGTCGACCCTGCGCTCGTGCGGTTCACCCTCCGCCTCGGCGTGCTCATGCTCGCGGGGGTCGCGATCTTCCAAACCTTCGCCCTCCCGCACGGCTATTGGCTGCCGTTCACCCTCGTCGTCGTGCTTCAGCCCGACTACGGCTCGACCCGCCTGCGCGCCGGCCAGCGCGTCCTCGGCACCCTCGGCGGCAGTCTCGTCGCCAGCGCCCTCCTCTGGCTTGAACTGCCCTTCGCCGCCCTCGCGACGGCCAGCGCCGCCACCCTTTTCGCGTTCGGCTACTTCATCAAACGCAACTACGCCGTCGCCGTCTTTTTCATCACGCTCTTCATCGTGCTGCTGACCGAGACGAACGGACCGGTCACGCTGGCGTTCACCGTGGAGCGCCTCGCCCTCACCTCCGCCGGCGGCGCCCTCGCCCTCCTCGCCGCGCTGTTTTTCTGGCCCGTCTGGGAACGCGAGCGCTTCCCCCCGCTCCTCGCCACCGCCCTGCGCGCCAACCGCGACTATCTCGGCGTCCTCATCGCGCGGCTCGCGGCCGGCGGTCCCTACGACGCCGCGGCCACCCTCGCCAAACGCCACGCCGAATCCGCCAACAGCCGGGTGTTCTCCTCGCTGCAACGCATGAGCGGCGACCCGAAGAACCAGCAACTCGGCCTCGAACAGGCCGCGACCCTCGCCAACGGCAACCAGCGCCTCACGCGCGCGTTCAACGTGATCGCCCTGCATCTCGCGCCCGGCGCGCCGCTCGCGCACCCTGAACTCGACCGCTTTGCCCACCTCGGCGCCTCCACTTTCGACGCCCTCGCGCTGGCCGTCGAACGCGACGAGCCGCTCCTCCCGCGGCTCGGCGAACTGGCCACCGCCTTCGCGCAACTCCGCCTGCCGGTCCCGCCGCCGGCGGCGACCGACCC
>CAJAYO010000597.1 GCA_903948415.1 uncultured Opitutia bacterium
CCCGGCCCAACTCAACGTCAACGAGCAATCATCCCACCATGACCACGACCATTAGCCTCACCCTCCCCACGACCGTCTACTCCGCGTATAGCGATGCCGCCGCCGAATTGAACCAGCGGTTCGGCAACCTCGCGCCGCCCCTTGAACCGAAGACGCTCATCGCCTTCGCGCTCGCGCGCCACGACTGCGCCGATATCCGCGCCCAGTTCGACTTCGCGCTCCGCCTCGCCCGCGCCGAGGCCCGGCCGCTGCCGAATCCCGTCCTGAAATAATTTTGGGCGGAATTTCTCCGCCCCGTGCCTATGCCCGGCCGCACGCCACGAGTGCCGGGCCCTTCAGACCCATCGCCACCATGGCACTCAAAAACAGAGAAACCGAGGGCACCGAACTGCCCAAACCACTGACCGAAACGCCGGGCGCCAAACCGGAAACCAATGGCCCGCGCTCGCGGCGCAGCAACGAGGAGGTCGAACGACGCCTCAATCCCTACATCGACGCCAACCCGGAAAAATTCGCGCGCTATACCCAGCTCGTGAAGGAGGATCCCCACCACGCGGTGCGCTCGCTCATGTTGAAAGACATGCAGGCACACGAGGGCGAGATGCGCTTTGTCGCCAAGCAAATCCCGGCGGCCAAGGAATGGTATGACCAGCAGCCGCTGGACGTGAAAAAGACGATCGATCGGCGAATTGCCGAGGTTCACCCTTACAACCGGGATGAGGCCTTCGTGCAGGCGGTCGTCCGCGAGCGCAACTGGCAGAACCGGCTCCCCCTCGCGCAAACGGCGCGGCCCGTGGTGGCCGGCGCGAGACCGTGAGCGGCGCCCCCTCCACACGCCGAACGCTCCACGATCATCTCGGGCAGGCGGAGTTTCCGCGGAAAGTCGCGCGAAACTTCACGTGCCTGGCGGGAACGCCCGCGAGTGCCGCCGTGCCGGCGGCGCTCGCGGAGGTGACGCGGGCGCGGGCGTGGGTGCGCACCGCGCGCGCCGTCCGTGATGCCGCCGGCCCTTCGCCCCAACCGATGACGGCAGGATTGCCGCCCACCCGCCGGGAGCGGCTCTCGTTCCGTCATCTCAAATTTCCTTAGAAGATTCCGATCATGATTACCTCGCTGACCATCCAACTCGACGACCGCGTGCGCCAACGTTACGCGCGTGCGTCGCGCCGCCTGCGCCAGGCCCTCGGCGGCGAAGCTCCGACCACCGAACAGTTGATCGCCCACGAACTCTCCGATCGCGCGAGCGAATTGATCGTGGAGGATTTTTTCGAGACGCGGAAAAAGCGGCGCCGGCGGTGATGGCGGACACCATCACAGTGCCGTCGGGAGCACGCGAATCGGGCCGCCTCCGGCTGGAGGCGGCGCCGATGTGGCGCTCGCTGCTCTACCGCGAACCCTCGGTGGAGCGGGTCGCCGCGCTCGACCGCTGGTTGCGCGCGAACCCCGGTGCGTGGGTGCGGATGTATCACGCACCGACACGGCGCTGCCGGTCGCGCGCGAGGGGTTGAAGCCGACCGGCGAAGCGCGGCGCAATTCGCTGCAATCGCGGACGGGCTACGTGTCGTTCTCAATCTACCCCGGACACGCGGAGGTGTTCGCGCGGCTAGCGTTTCCCCGGCGCGCGGTGACGATCTACGGCGTCGATTTACGGGTGGGCGAGTTGGTCGCCGACCGCGACCAGTTGCGCAACCAACGGGCCTGGGCGAGACGCGACGTGAAGGATACGCTCGCCCATAGTCTGGCGTTCGGGCACGGCGCACAGGTGAAGGGCGGCGTGGCGGCGGAGCGGCTGTTCGTCGTGCGCCAGAGTCCGTCGGCGGAACAGATGTCGGCGGGAGCGCGGCCGAGCGTCGCACCGACGACGGCCGGGCGGGCAGCGGGGACGCGGTTGTGGTCGTGAAGCAGATTCGCGAAGTGCGGGAAGGAGAAAATCATTCTGCCCCCGCGCCGGGTCCGCGATGCTCGCACCCGAGTCAAGGCGGGACGAGCCCGCCTTCCCGGCCGCTCGCGTCACTCTCGACGCGGGCACAAGGCCCGC
>CAJAYO010000598.1 GCA_903948415.1 uncultured Opitutia bacterium
CGGCCCTCAGCCAACAGCGCGCGGCGGCGGCCCGGGCGCAGCTGCAGCGTGAAATCGTCGCGATTCGCACGCGGGAGGGCGAGATCGCCACGGACGAGCATCCGCGGTCCGACACAACGCGGGAGAAGCTCGCTCAGCTCAAGCCGTCGTTTCGCGCCAACGGCACGGTAACCGCCGGGAATGCGTCCGGACTCAATGACGGAGCCGCACTGGTGCTCGTGGGGAGCGAGGCGGCGCTGAGGCGGCACTCGATCGCGGCGCGGGCCCGCGTCGTGGCGGCCACCGCGGTGGGCTGCGACCCGGCGACGATGGGTTTGGGGCCGGTGGCGGCGATCCAACAACTTTGCGCCGAGACGGGCTGGCGGCTCGACGAGATCGATGCCGTGGAGATCAACGAAGCCTTTGCGGTTCAGGTGCTCGGGTGCGCGCGCGGGCTCTCGCTTGATTTGAAAAAACTCAATCAGCGCGGCGGCGGAATCGCGCTCGGCCATCCGATCGGCTGCAGCGGCGCCCGCATCGTCGTCACGCTGCTGCATCTCATGGAAGACCTCGACCTCCGTCGTGGAATCGCCGCGCTCTGCGTGGGTGGCGGAATGGGTGTGGCGGTTGCACTGGAGCGCTGATATAAAAAATGCCCGCGGTGGGCGTGGATTATCGCGCGGTGGCGGTGCGTCGGAGTGTGAAGGTTGCAAAAATGCGAAACGTAGCCGGGCTTCGTGCACGTTAGTCCGGCCGTTATTGCCCTACTTTCTGCGCCGTGAACTCCCTCGTCGGTTCCGGAGTGAGTGCCGGTGGCTCCTGTCTTCGCATCGACTTAGCCGTTTCATGAGCGAATGGCAGAAGGGCAGCACATGGGTCATGTGTTGATCCGTTTTGTTCGGCCCGCGGATCGTAGCCGAGGAAGGCGATGGTCGGGAACATGGCCTGCTTGGTTGGGCGGCAGACGCCCCGTTCCCAGTTGCTCACGCTCAGCCAGGTATAGCCCGTCGCTTCAGCGACTTGCTATTGGCCCCAGCCGAGTGCGAGGCGGCTTTCTTTAGGTGCTCGCCGAGCGTCTTCGGGTTCGTTTTCACGCCGCCTTTCAGCGCCCACCAGTGGGGTGAAACGAGGCTGCGTTTGGCGCGTATTTCGAACTGGTAGAAGGGCAATGGATTGATGTGGGTGGGTCAAATGTAGCGGGGCGTGGGGCATCGATTGCTGAAATGGGAGCGGAAACGAGAACGGGTGTTTCACGGTCGCGGTCACGCGATCTTGATTTTCCTGCAGCTTCACCCCGTGAGGAAACGCCCTTTTGCGCTCGACCTGACCGCTCGATTCGGAGAGCGAATTTGGCGTCACGGCGCACCGAAAAAACTCATTACATCGGAAAAATTATGAGCGAAAACCCCACCTTTAAGAAAGCGATGTTTCTTCAGGGCCTTGCGGCCGCCGTGCTCGCGTCCGCTGGAGTTTACTTCGCGCTTTGGCAGACGAACGTGCTGTCTCCTCTCGGGACCGTCGTCGTTCCTTTGCTCACGTTGGTGGGGACGAGTATCTTGGCTTATCTGCGCGCGCGGATGTGACCAAGGGAGTCGGGCGCGTGGTCGATGTGCGTCAGACGGCGGTTCTGCGTGTTGACTGAGGAAGAACCGAGGGGCGCTATACAGACGTGCGCATGCCCCTGCCGACTGAAACTAAGTTTTGCGGCACGTGGGACTGATTTCGCTTAAAGCGAGCGCGTCAGGAAGGCACGGATACGGGCGCGGACTTCGGGGGTGTCGAAGGCCTTGCCGCCGTGGCCGGCGCCGGGGAGGACGTGGAATTCGGAGGGCACGCCGACTTCGCGGAGACGGGCGTGGAGGCGTTCGCTTTGCGCGAGGGGTACCTGGTCGTCCTGGTCGCCGTGAAGGATCAAAAAGGGCGGATCGTCTTTCGTGATGTTGTGCGATGGGCTGACTTGACGGGCGAGATCGGGGCGGTCGCGGACGGTGCCGCCGAGGAGTTTCGCGCCGTTGGACGTGGCGAGGTCGGCTTCGGTCTTGCCGGGGCCAGGGACGTTGACGGGCATGGTGAGGACATCGCTGGCGCCGAAGAAATCGATGACGGCGCGGACGCGGGGCGAGGTCGGATCGGCGGGCGCGGTGCCGACGATGCTCGCGAGGTTGCCACCGGAAGAACTGCCGGCGGCGACGAAAAGCGCAGGGTCGAGGGTGTAGTTCGGGGCGTTCGTGCGCAGCCAGCGGAGGGCGGTGCGGACATCGTCGAGTTGGGCGGGCCACTTCGCGGCCCAACTCAGGCGGTAGTTGAGGCTGACGACGGCGTAGCCCTCGGCGGCGAGCCAGGTGAGCGGGCAGTTCTCTTTGGAGCCGTTCTTCCAGCCGCCGCCGTGGGTCCAGACGATGACGGGGAGCGGGCGGGCGGGCGGGGTGGTCGGAAGGTAGAGATCGAGGACGAGGGCGCCGGTGGCGGGGCGGCTGTATTCGAGATTTGCGATACGCTTCACGCCGGCGGGAAGGGCGGGGCGGACATCGCCGGCGGGGCGGATGTTGGCGCCGGGCGTTTTCGTGAGGGCGTCGCCGAGGTCGGCGCGGGCGGCGGCGACGTCGAGTTGGAGGCGGGCGACGATCTCGGGGTGAGCGGCGGCGAGGTTGCGCGACTCGGCGGGGTCGGTCTTGAGGTTGTAGAGGGCGAGCGGGGTGGTCTCGACGCGGTAGCCGTGGCGGCTGGCGATGCCGCGGATGCCGGAGACCTCGTGGGACTCGGGTTTCATTTTGCCGTAGTTGGAGGGTTTGCCGCCGGTGCCGGGCGCGGCGGCGACGACGAGGTAGTCGTGCGGGACGTGGAGTTTCCAGTCGCCGCGGCGGACGGCGTGGAGTTCTTCGCCGGAGTAGAACCAGAAGTCGTCGCGGCCTTTGGCGCCGGGCGTGCCGAGGAGGAGCGGGAGCATGTCGGAGCCGTCGCGTTTGGCGTCGGTGAGTTTCGCGCCGATGAGGGCGGCGAAGGTGACGTGGAGATCCAGGGTCGAAAACGGTTCGTCGCTCACGCGGGCGGCGGGGACGTGGCCGGGCCAGCGGACGAGGCAGGGGGTGCGCATGCCGCCTTCGAACGTAGTGAGTTTGCCCTCACGGAGGGGGGCGGCGGAACCGGCGTGTTCGCCGTAGGAGAGGAAGGGGCCGTTGTCGGAGGAGAAAATGACGAGGGTGTTGTCGTCGAGGCCGAGGCGTTTGAGGGCGGCCATGAGGTCGCCGACGGAGGCGTCGAGCTCCTGGACGACATCGCCGTAGAGGCCGCGCTGGCTGGTGCCCTTGAATTTTTCCGAAACGAAAATCGGGACGTGCGGCATGATGTGCGGCAGGTAGAGGAAGAAGGGTTTGGTGCGGTGGCGTTCGAGGAAGGCGATGGCGCGATCGGTGAGACGGCGGGTGAATTGGGACTGGTCGGGGTCGAGCTCGATCACGTTTTCGTTTTCATAGAGCGGGAGCGCGGGGATGCCGGCGGTGGTGGGATGGAGCGGGCCGTTGTCGTTGGAGTAGGGGATGCCGAGCCATTCGTCGAAGCCGCGGCGCGTCGGGAGAAAGGCCGGGTGGTGGCCGAGGTGCCATTTGCCGAACAGGGCGGTGGCGTAGCCGCGGTCTTTGAAGACCTGGGGGAGCAGTTTTTCGCGGGCGTGGAGGCCGGTGGGGCTGAGGTGATTGAGGGCGCCGCTCATGCTCACGCGGTTGGCGTAGCTGCCGGTCATGAGGGCGGCGCGCGAGGCGGTGCAGACGGATTGGGCGACGTAGAAACTGGTGAAGCGCGAGCCCTCGGCGGCGAGGCGGTCGAGGTGCGGGGTCTTGATGTCGGTGGCGCCGTAGCAGCCGAGGTCGCCGTAGCCGAGGTCGTCGGCGTAGATCAAGATGACGTTGGGCGGGCGAGGGGCGGAGGCGGGGGCGGCGGCGGCCAGGAGCGCCGGTGTGGCGGCGGCGGCGACGAGGACGAGGGCGAGCAGCAGGCCGAGCTGGCGGGTGATGGTGCGGGGAGAAAGGGGTGGCTCCATGGGGGCGACCGTAGAAAGGGGCGGCGCGGTGGCGAGCGCGGAGTGGGTGGCGAAATCCCTGCGCTCACGAGCAGGGCTACGCGGATCGGACAGCGAGGCGTGACGGCGCGGAGGTTCGCTGTCGCGACGCTCGGGCGACGATGGCGCCGCGCTGACCCGCAAAGTTGCGCGGAGGTTTGGTCCGCGGCTGGCGCACGCGGGAGCTTTCGAGCTGCGGGCTGAAGCACCGCGCGACCGCGGACGGATCAACTGTTCAGGAGGAGGCCGGTGGTGTCGCCGCTCGCGAGGATGATTTTGCCGGGGCTGCGGAGCGTGGCCTGAATGTCGAGCAGCGTGAAGAGCGCGGTGGCGACTTCGGGGGTGCGCTGGATTTCGGCGAGAGCGCGGCCGACGACTTGCGGGCGGACGGCCTGGGCCTGGCCGAGGCGTTGGGAGGCTTTGTTGTCGGCGGCGGAGTGGATGATCGCGACTTCGTTTTCGCCGGCCTGGCGCATCGCGGCGGTGACCTGGCGGAGGCGGTTGACGACCTTGCGCTGGATCTCGGCGATCATGCCCTTGTCGCGGAAGGCGACTTTGCGGATATAGGTCGAGCCGAGGCTGAAGCCCCATTGGGACGAGGTCGGGGTGACTTCTTCGCGGACTTTGCGGGAGAGGGCGTCGCGGTTCTCAAGGAGGACTTCGAGGCGGAGATTGGAGAGCTGTTTCACGACGGCGGTGGCGACGTTGGCCTTGAGGGAGCCGATGGGGTCGGAGTTTTGAAACAGGAAGGCCTTGGGTTCCTTGACGAACATTTCGAACCAGATGCCGACGCCCATGGGGGCGCCTTCCTCGGAGTTGACGAGCTGGTTGCGGAGGTAGGCCTGGTGGATGACGGTGCGCACCGTGTAGGCTTTGCCGAAGAGCGGGAAGAGGAGGGCCTTCGGGCCGAAGTGGGCGATGGGGAAAAAGAGGCCGGGCTCCTCGACCTGGCCGACGACTTTGCCGAAGAAGGTGTAGACGAGCACGGTGCGCTCGGGGAGCACGCGCCAGAGCTGAAACATCTGGCCGATGGCGAGCACGATGGGGACGGCGAGGAAGGTGCCGACGACGCCGATGAGGACGGAGAGGAGAAGGGGGGACATGGCGGGGAGGCGCGGAAGAGAGGGAGAGGGCGAGACGGAGAGGGAGGGAAGGGGAGATCGGAGTGGTAGGGCGGACTTTAGTCCGCCGCCGTGGTGGAGCGATCGAGGGAGGCGGACTGAAGTCCGCGCTACTTGATCAGAGCTTGAGGATGGTCTGGGCGGCTTTTTCGCGGAGCGGCAGGCTCGCGTTGCGGAGGTAGCTGTCGAGGGCGGCCTTGCCCCCCTCGGCGTGCATGCCGGAGAGGATTTTGCCGAGTTCGAGAATCGGCGAGGCTTCGGCCTGCGCGCGGTTTTCGGCGATCTGCACGGCCTGCTCGGCCATCTTCAATTTTTGGTCGGCGTCGGCTTTCGCCTGGCTGATGGAGGCGGCGACCTGGTTTTGCGTGGTGTTGATGGAGGCGAGGGCCTCGTCGACATCGGAGGGCGGGTCGATGTTGGTGATGAGCGCGGCGTCGAGGTCGATGCCATAGCGGGCGGAGGTTTTGCGGCAGGCTTCTTCCATGAAGCTGTTGATGAGGGAAAGATTGCGGCGGAGATCGTTGATGGACACGCCCTCGACGGCGCCCTCGGCGGCTTCGCCGTGGAAGGTGGCGATGCGGTCGCGGAGCACGGAGATGAAGTAGCCGACGACGTGGGCCGCGGGGTGCGAGATGCCGAAGAGGTAGGCGTAGAGGTTGCGCTCGCAGGGGCGCCAACGGATCTGGCCGGAGATTTGGACGGTCAGGTTGTCCTTGGTGACGGCCTCGATCGCGTCCTGCTTGATCTCGGGGTCCCAGGTGATGTCGACCGTCTGGATGGTCATATCAACTTTGTAGAGACGCTGCCACGGCCACTTGAAGTAAGGGCCGCCGGGCGGGATGACGCGGACGCAGGGGTAGCTGTAGCGGGCCTTCTCTTCGTCGGTGAGGAGGGCGCCGAGCTGGGGATCGTCGGCGGTGGTGCCGTTGGAGCGCTGGGCGCGGCCGAAGGTGGTGAGCACGCCGCGCTCGGTGGGGCCGATGGTGTAGACGCCGAAGAGGAGCGTGAGCAGCGCAGCGAGGCCGACGCCGAGGAGGAGACCGAAGAGCGTGGTGGTAATCATGGGAGGCAGGGAGGAGAGGCGGAAGAGGGAGAGACGGAGGGAAGGAGAGAACGGGAGAAGGACCGAGGACCAAGGACCAATGACCAATGACTAATGTCTAATGACGGCGGGTGAGTTGATGGGGTGAGCTGGAAGGGGCGCTCAATCTCTAATCCGGGATTTGGATTCTTCGTCGTGCATTCCAAGAGGAAGCGGCGTGGTTCACGGCGTGCGGCGCCAGGCGGCGTTGAGCTGGAAGATGCGCTCGGCGTTGGCGTGGTAGAATTTTTCCAAGAGGTCGGGCGGGAGGTGGAGGGCTTGGACTTGGCGGTTGTTGTAGGTCGTTTCGCCTTGGCCGGCGTAGTAGTCCCAGTCGGCGCGGTAGCGGAGTTCGAGGCTGGTGACGTGGCCCTGGCGCTGGGCGGTGGTGGGCGGGGTGTCGCGGCGATGGGGCATCCAGCCGGCGTCGAC
>CAJAYO010000599.1 GCA_903948415.1 uncultured Opitutia bacterium
CCAACCACTACTTTGCCACTACTACTCCGCTACTCCGCCACCACAAGACTACCACTGGCTGCCCGGCGTGGATCGAATCGAGAACTTTTGAAGCGAATCCTTCGCTTTCCGAGGGAGAACCGCAGGGGAACTCGAAGGTGAGTCAAACTATGGCGTCGACCTGACGGGCCGGCAACTGGGTTTCTCGTCATCAATTCGCTTCATTCGCTTCAACCGCCGTGGATGAAACCACGAACTTTTGAAGCGAATCAAAATCATGTGCCAATCTCCACGTCCACGGGCAGGCTGACGATGATGTTGTTGATCTCGTTGTAGAGTTGCACTTCGGCGGCGATCTCAACGCTAACAATCAGGCTGTAGCGGACCGTGCGCCGATGGCACCGATACCAGGGAGAGTTCCGATCATTGAAACTCCGCGCCGCCCACCATCCCTTGACAGGAAAGACAGCGATCCGATCCATCTGCGTCAGGTCGGCAGCACTCCCCTGCCAGATGTCTTGAACAAGCGACCCGGCTTTGCCGCGCAGTTTGGCCCCAAGCGCCCAGGCCGAATCGTTACGAGCCTCCAGTCCTTCCTCATTGGCTTCCTCGTCCTCCTCTGCCACTTTGGCTACACGGCTTTCAAATTCCGCGACGCTGTCGTCCTTGTGCCGAACCTGAAACCTTAGGAGGCACCCCGCATAACGGTAACGTGAACCGGGGATGCGATTGCTGGCCGAAGGATTGGGTGCGGTGAAATGCGACAGGGTGACCTTGAGGGTGCAGGTGGTGGCGGGATTCGCCTGCAGCAGGGCAGTAGGGAGCGGCAGCCCGTGAATATGGCAATCGTTCAGCCCCGCCGCGCCGGCGGAGCCTTTGAAGGGCGTGATCGTGTCTTCCCGCAGAAGTGTGACTGCCTGCTGGGAGCTAAATCGGGCTCGCGCAGTATCCGGTTCGCCAAAACCGTAGCACCGGAGCATTTGAATGAACAGCGCCCGTTTTTCCCGTGTGAACGCAGCGAACGGATTGAGGTCTCCCAACATCGCATCATTCCACCGCGCCGAGTGGACCAACAACCCGCGAATCGTTTCCGGCCAATAGTTCGGATAGGTCGCTTGGAGCTGGGCCGCCAGTCGCGCTGCAAGGGCCGTCGCCGCACTCGTGGCCCGCATCCCGCAAATCGGGCGGACCCGAAATTCCGCCGCCGTGCTGAGAAGATCAAGTGAGTCGCGACGCTCGGGACCGTTCCGGGGATGCAAGCCGACGTTTCCGCCTTCCATCACGATTTCCGGTTTGATCGGCCAATGCGGATCGGCGTCGCAGGAGGTGCGGCTGAAAGGGCTCAACTGCTCGCGTCCGGCCAGAGGGGAGAGCAAACGGGACTCCGCGTCCGTTTCTTCAATACGGTCCCGATGCGTGAGGGCGCCCACCGTAACGGCATTCCATGCTTGGGCCGGATCTTGAACGGTGAGTTTTTGGTTATCCTGCGGATACCGATAGGCACCGCCCATGGACAGGGCGTCGACGTTGCCGGCGGAAACGAGAATAATTCGTTTGGGTTCGCCCCGCTCCTCTGCGCCAAAGGCGGCAGCGTCCACGGCGGCAGACCATGACGTTGGCCGGGCGTCGCTCAATCCATCGGCCGTGACCGCCAGCGAATAGACACGACGGCGGTGGGGGGCAGCCACTTCCGGCAGGGTAACGCCTTGCTTGGTTACCTGGCCGTAGTTTTCCGGCTCGTGCGGCCGGGCCGGATCGATCAGGCGAACTCCCTCCAGACGGTGGCTCTGAGCCCAAGGCTGATTCGAAAGCATCAAGGTTCGGAGGTCACCGTAGGCGGCGAGGCCCGCCATCTGGGTGCCATGCCCTCCCGGCCAGCAGTCGCTGGCGTCCCGATCCCCAAACACGGTATGATTGTCACCTTCGGCAAGAAGCGGAGCGATGAGGCGATGTCCGCGATTGACGCCCGAATCGAGGAGACAAACGACGGGGGCATCTGCACCCGGCAAAGCAACACGGTTGAGCGCATCATCTATCCACTCTGCCAGCTCGGCGCCGCGAAGGTCCGAGAGGCCGATACTGCACGGACGGGCACGCCGCACCTCGGCGAGCGTATTGAGCAGATCGAGCGACGACTCCAATTGCGCGCGTGTCGCCTGCACCACGACGATGACATGGTCGGGCAAAGCGAGGCGTTCAGGACGGTGTTGGACGGCCAGTTGCTGAACGATTCTGTCGAACTGGCTTAAAACGGCCGGCTCCCGGCGCACCCAAAGTTCCCACCAATGGGGCTCATGGTCGTCCGGCAATTTGTCGGTGTCGGTCCACAGGGCTGCGAGAGCCGCGACACCGATCCGCGCAAGATTGGCAATCCAGGCATTTGGGGTCTTTCCCTTTTTGGTGGTCCCTTCCTGATAGTTGCGGACCTTGTCGGCTAGGAAATGAATGGAGCCATACCGCACGTGCAGGACGACTACGGTGCGCTCGACGCCCTGGTCATCACTAACCGGGCGGGCGTGCAGCAAGGAAATCGTTCCGTTGGTCCCTGACGTGAGCGCATGGAGATGGTCGGCCGAAAGCGGGAAGTCAGGCGCGGATTCGAGTTCGAGAATCAAATCTACCTGAGCCGGAAGCCCCTGTTCGATTCTTTGTTCCTCCACGGCCGTAATCTGGGCTTCGACCGTTTCAATCTGCCGGCGCAGACTCGCTCCGTGCAGGGTGCGATCAACCTGTCTCGGCGACGCTCCCCGCCCATTGCCCTTGTAATCCAACCTGCTCGGTTTTTTGGGGAGATTGAGGTGCCGGAGCGCGGGCTCGGGCATCCGAAACAGGGGCAATTGAGGATCGGCCACGGATTGAGATCAATGGTTCAGAAATAAACGGCGCTCGGTGAGAGCGTTTACGAGCATGTCGGTCGTCACACTTTTCCTCCCACCGATGAGCATTCCCTTTACCGCTTCCTCACAGGCGCGGGTAATTTCCGCGAAGCTAAGTCCCTTGGCCGCGGGCAGCAACTTGGCTTGCGAAAGCGACGCAGTATGGACGCCCGCCATCCGAGTTCGGATGGTAGTCCAGGTTTCTTCGTCACCTGGCAGTCCAAACTCAATTAGGTCGTCGAAACGCCGATATAGCGCCTTGTCCAGACGACTGCCGTGATTCGTCGCTGCGACTACAAGGCTATTGCTGTTCAGTTTTTCAATGAACATGAGAAAGCTGTTCAAGAGCCGGCGCATTTCGCCGACTTCATTAGCAAACTCACGCGTATAGCCGATGCTATCGAATTCATCAAAGAGATACACCGCACGGGAGCGATTTACCGCGTCGAACACGAGACGGAGCTTTGACAGCGAATCCCCAAGGTAACGGGTGATCAGTCCGTCAAGCCGGACCACGAAAAGCGGCAGGGATAGCTCTGCCGCCAATGCAGATGCGGTCATGGTCTTGCCGCATCCCGGAGGCCCGGTGAATAGCAGCTTTTGACGTGGGCGCAGACCATGCTCCTTGAGTTGGCTGAGATTACGCTGTTCTTCCAGAATTCTCGAAACCCGGTCACGAAGTGGTTGGGAAAGGATTAGGTCGGAAACACGACAATTGCCCGGGACTTCCTCGAGCAGATCCGCCGCCTCGCCCTGCGGCATAGACAGCGGGACGATGGAAGCCGCCCGTTGGTTCGATTTGGCCAAACGCGCTTTTTCGACCATCTCCTGAATCTCCTTCGCAAGACGATCATGCCCACGGCGGGCCTCGGCTGCGGCAACTTGAAGTGCAACGGCATAAAACCGGTCGTTGTCACCGGAGCCGTGACTTTGAAGCATTGCCTTGATCTGGGCGGAACTGGCCATGCCGGGAGCGTAGCGTTTCTTCGGGGTGCGGCGAGGCAAGAAACGGAAATTTGTCCTGCTGGCCCTTTTCCAAGGCAGAATAGTTGCCCGAGCAGATTTTCTGAGGGACGTCGACCGCATCGAACTGCTTGGGGCGGCGACGATGGTCTGAAATGCTTCACTCCACTGTCTCCGACACGCCGGCACGAGCCGTCGCGAGGCATGCATGAATCGCTTCGTCATCTACGGTGACGATTCCGGCTGAAACGGTTCGGTGGAAATATGAATTTGCTCCCATCGGCCGGGCCGCGTCGGCAATTGCCTGCGGCGATGGTAGCGGCACCGCCGGGTTGGTCTGAGTGGCCAAGCAGAAATCGACGCCTCGCAGCGCCTCATCGCTCCACCGCAACTTGACCCGCAAGAAACCGGAGCGATCGACCACGTCCGGCCCGAACCTCCAGTGCTCCTTGTTCGGATCTCTCTTGAAGATGCGGCGCCAAACGCGCCGGAGCTCCGCGCGGTGCGGTGAATTCGGATTGATGGCCATCGCGACGACGCCCCAAGTGCAGACGTGTCGCGGGTCGCCGTTCTTTTGTATGTCCTCCGCCCGGGCCAGCGCGTCCGCTTCGCGTGCAATCTGTGTTTCCGTTTTCGCGGGGATGACGCCCGCGCGCACCGGTAGGACCGCGCTCAGTTTGGAGACCTTCGCGGTGCCAAGTTCCTTGCCTGCGAAAACCATCGTATATTGTCCTTTCCGCCGGCCGTTGATGCCACTTTTTCGCCAATAGCGGATCGGCACCCGCAAGTCCGCCAGGTGGTCCATCACGAGATGTTTTTTTCGCCACTCCATTCGTAATTTCCCCAACGGCTCGTCCGCTTCGCGATCATCCTCCCACAGGAGTGACGCGAGAAAGATAACGGCGCCCGTCACGCGCGCCGGTTTCCGAGCCCGCTTGGGTTTCGCGGCCTCGCGTTTCCGCGTCGGTGCTTTGCACGCAGCGTTCATAGTCGAGATAAAAACCCCCACGTCCGCACGGTCCAGTCGGGTTTGCAATTGTTGCGCAGGACCGAGGCGTCAATCGCCGCCGCGAGTTGGGCCGACGTCACTCGGTCAATCCCCATAATTTCCCGCGCCAATTTGATCGTCGGGGACATGCTCCCCACCCAATCTACATATAGATTATCGCCTTCACTCGTCGTGGAGACGCCGTCTTCCAACCCTACCGCCTGCACGGCCGGAAGGAGGATCGCGGCGGCGTGGGCCTTGGCCTGCAGCTTTACCGTTCTAATGATCGCGGTGCCCATCACGGGAAAGACGGTCATCAGGCCATCACCCAACGGCAGCGCGCCGTATTTCGACCGCGCGTCGCACACCTCCTCCGGATAACAGCCCATCACGTCGGCCATTTCGCCTCGCTCGATCGCGGATGCGCAGAAATGACCGGCCTTGATGAGCGTAAATTGATGCAGCGCCACCGCGACCGAGACGAGGCGGGTGACATTCGCGGTCCCGCTGTCGTCAACGAGCACGAACCCGTCGCCAATGTGATGCGCGAACAGGCGCGAAATTCCGAGGCGCTTGGCCTCAGTGCCGAGCAGGTAGACTCCTCGCATCAATTCCGAAAGGCCCCAAAGCGAATCGTGCTCGCCACCGTAAAGGACAGCGAACCCCTGGATGTCGACAAACATGGCGGTGCGTTCACTCATGGCGGAAAACAGGCAACGCTCTTCCACGGCGAACTCACATGCAATCCTGTTGGCTAGGCCATTTGACACGACGGCCAGCGCTCCACCTGACCCGATAGGCCGCGGTATTCTCCGGCAGTCAAGGTGTGAGGCGACGAAGGAGCACTACCTTGACGGCCGGGGCACAATTTCGCGGCGGGCAGGAGGAGCCATTTTGTCGGCGCGAGCGTTCCCTTCGTCGGCAGCATGTTTCGTTGACGGCAGCGTCTCGCGGTCGTTGCTCAACAGGCATGCCCGCGAAAAAAAAGCTTCTGGTCATCCTCGGCGCCGGCAGCTCGGCCGAACAGGGTTTTCCGATTGCGAGCGACCTGGACGGTGAAGTCCGCCAATGGGCCAGAGACTATGTCAAGCGGCTCGGTCGCGATCCCATCGAATCGCTGTCCGCGCAAACCCACGCCGACTATTTCAATTTGCTTTGGTCGAACCGGGAAAATTACTCCGCCGACCTGTCGTCCGAGCTGAAGAGCTTCACCGAACCCCGCACGGCTCCGAACTACGAGCGTGTCCTCGGCGATCTTCACGTGCTGATGAACGCCGTCCTCGCAAAGCCGTATGGCGATCCAATCTTTAAGTGG
The DNA here is from genome assembly GCA_903948415.1 of uncultured Opitutia bacterium. Lineage (GTDB taxonomy): Bacteria > Verrucomicrobiota > Verrucomicrobiia > Opitutales > Opitutaceae > GAS368. Next base: position 6,122 of record CAJAYO010000599.1, read on the forward strand.
ATTCCGCAGGCGGACGTGTTTGCCTCACTGAAAATCCGTCCGGATTCGACCGACCTGGACGGCCACGCGAGCGGCAAGGTGTTTCACGCTATTCAAGGACAGCTTCACTACCTGTGCGCTCGCATCGCGACTCGCATTCGGGATTGCTCGCGGCGTTTCGAGTTGGAGCTGGAAAACGATCGAGGCACGGCGGCCTTCAACCCATATCAACGGCTGCTCACGACGCTCACGGAGCAATTCTCTGTCGGCGTCTATAACCTGAACCACGACACCGTCGCACTAAATGCGCTTCCCAACGCTTTTGTCGGATTCGACCGCCAGCGCGGAGCGTTTCAGCCGACACAAATCCTGAGCCGCAAACAATGGGATTTCCTATATCATCTTCACGGCAGCGTTCACCATCGCATTCGCGTCGGCAGTCGCGAGCAGGAGCATGACGACTTCGGACTGAAAGTGGTGTGGCATGACGATCTCAGCCAAACCGGCGACGGCGAAGACTGGGAGGACATCAAAGACGTCCGCCTGGCAGCCGACGGCAAGCGTATCCTCCCGACATCGCTCGTCACCGGCGGCCTCAAGCTCGATCAATTGCAGGAAGAGCCGTTCCTCACGCTCTACAGCGTGCTGACGCACCACGCTTATCAGGCAGACGCGATTCTCATCGGCGGATACGGATTCGCTGACCCGCACATCAATGCGGTGATTCACCAAGTGCTGCGCTCCAAGGCCGTTGGTCGTCGCCGACCTCCCGTGTTGGTAGTGACGCGCCGTCTCCAAGGTGCGCCCACCGCCAAGCGCCATGATCCGTGGATCAACGCTCTCGGGCAGACGCTCCGGGTTCCGCCCGTGACCTTTCGCGCACCAGAGCATTTGGCGCAGCGACAGTGGACGGAATTGCCGGAAACGATGACGACGGCCGGTTTCGAGCGCTCCATGCATGCACCCGTGGCGATCTGGAATGGCGGATTCCAGACCGCCGAGACTCGGCTTGAGGATATTGTGAAATGGCTGCGGGGCGAATCGCATGCGCTCGATCATGGTGTCAGAAAATCAACTCGCCGCGTGAAATAATCTACCGATCTCACCGCAAAGATCCTTCCGTGGCGCTTCCTGCCATGCCTGCCCTGCGAATCCCGGCATGATCGCCAATGTGAATCCTCACATCAAAAAAAACTGTCTCGCATCCCCGATGCGCCGCGTGCGGCGCATTGTTCATCCCTGATTACCGCTCGGCCGGACGCCAGCGCTACTGCGTCCGGCCAGTGTGCCGCAAAATCAGTCGGCGCGAAAGCCAGCGCCGCTGGCTCGCGAGGACGGGCAACGCCGCCTACCACACCGGAGACACGCCCGCCGACCGTGTGAAGGCATGGCGCGCAGCCCACCCCGGCTACTGGCGCCGTCGCGCCGCCAAATGTGACGACCCCGGAAAGGAAAAGACCACGCTGAGTTCTCTGCTTACCCAGTTTGCGTTACAAGACGCCTGCCCTGCGTTACAAGATTCCTGGACTCCCCATCTCACTGCGCTGCTCGGCCTGATTGCCTGGGTGCGGGGGACTGCGTTACAAAACGTCATCGCCGACGACCTGCGCGACATCATGTTCGCCGGCCATGCCATTCTCGACGAGATGCGCGCGGCCCCGAAAAAATAGCACCCGCTCCCAGAACGGGAGCCCGCCCAGCGTGTTCCCCTTCATCTGAAAATGAGCGGGCAGCCTCAACTCCCGCTCAAGCCCCATGATGCCGCCGTCACTCCGGCTGCGGCCTACGTCCGCATGTCCACCGAGCACCAACAGTATTCCACGGAGAATCAGCTCGACCGGATCAAGGAATACGCGGCTCGCCGGAACATGGCGGTCGTGCGGGTCTTCGAGGACGCCGGCAAGAGCGGCCTGAATGTCCGTGGCCGCGACAGTCTCCGCAAGATGATCGAGGAAGTCGAAAAAGGCGCCGCCGACTTCAAGTGCATCCTCGCTTACGATGTCAGCCGCTGGGGCCGGTTTCAGGACGCCGATGAAAGCGGCTACTATGAATACATCTGCAAACGCGCCGGGATCACGGTTCACTACTGCGCCGAACAATTCGAGAACGATGGCTCGCCGACCTCGAACATCATCAAGAGCGTCAAACGCTCGATGGCCGGCGAATACAGCCGGGAGCTTTCGACCAAGGTTTTTCAGGGTGCCTGCCGGCTGATTCAACTCGGCTTCAAGCAAGGCGGCGCGGCCGGCTATGGGCTCCGCCGGATGCTGATCGATCAGTCGGGCCAGCTCAAAGGCGTCCTCGCCGTCGGCGAACACAAAAGCCTCCAGACCGACCGTGTCGTCCTGACCCTCGGTCCCGAGGAGGAAGTTGCCACGGTCCGTTGGGTTTACCGCGCGTTCCTCGACGAGCATCTCACCGAACGCGAGATCGCCGAACAACTCAACGCGCGCAACGTCCGCACCGATCTGGGGAGACCGTGGACCCGCGGCACGGTGCATCAGCTTCTCACCAACGAAAAATACCTCGGCAACAACGTCTATCACCGCACTTCCTTCAAATTGAAACGGAAGCATGTCCAGAATCCGCCCGACATGTGGATTCGGGTGAAGGCCGCATTCCCCGCCATCGTTTCGACCGAGGATTTTCTGAAGGTGCAGGAAATCATCCTCGCCCGCGCCAAGCGCTTCACCGACGAGGAAATGCTCGAACGGCTCCGGCAAATTCTCTCTCAGCATGGCCGCATCTCCGGCCTGCTGATCGACGAATGCGACGACCTGCCGTCCAGCGCTTCCTTCCGCCACCGGTTCGGCAGCCTCGTCCGCGCCTACCAGCTCATTGGCTACACGCCCGACACCGATTTCAGTTTCATCGAGGTAAACCGCTTCCTCCGCCAGAAACATCCCGAGATTGTCCAGGAGGTCATCACTCAGCTCGCAACCCTCGGCGTCCACGTCGACCGCAACCCCGCCAACGAACTGCTCGTGCTCGACCACGAACTCGTCGTGTCGCTCGTTCTCTCCCGCTGCCTGCACACGCCGGCCGGCGCGCACCGGTGGCTGGTTCGTTTCGAGGAAACGCACCGACCGGACATCACCATCGTGGCCCGCATGGACGAGTCCAACCACGGCATAAAGGACTACTATCTTTTCCCCGCACTCGATCAGGTGGCCCTCCGCCTCCGGCTGGCCGAGTGCAACAACGCGCTGCTCGACACCTACCGGTTCGACGACCTCGGCTTCTTCTACGCCTTGGCCGAGCGCATCTCCATCGAGGACGTGGCATGAACCCCGACGAAAAAGAAATCCTGATGATCCCGGTGCAAGCGATCCGCGTCGCCAATCCCCGCGTGCGCGAACGCCGGAAGTTCGAACAGATCGTCCGCAGCATCGCCGAACAGGGCTTGAAGCGCCCTATCACCGTCACCGAAACGAAACCCGGCCCCGACGGACAGCCCGCCTACGATCTCGTCTGCGGCCAGGGCCGGCTCGAAGCCTTCATCTCTCTCGGCCAATCCGAAATTCCCGCCTTCGTCCGCCGGATGTCCAAGACCGACGGGCTTGTCGCCAGCCTCGTGGAGAACATCGCCCGCCGCCGCGTCCGCGCTCTCGATCAAATCCGGATGATCCAGTGGATGCACAGTCAGGGTAATTCCCTCGACGAGATTTCCCGCAAGACCGGCCTGTCCGCGCAGTATCTCGAAGGCATCCTGAGACTCCTCGATCACGGCGAGGAGCGCATCCTCGACGCCGTTCTCCTCGGCCGACTGCCGATCACCATCGCCATCCAGATTGCCGGAGTGGACGACGAAGCCGCGCAGCGGATGCTCGTCGAGGCCTACGAGCGCAAGGCCATGAAACAGGCGACGCTCTCGATCTTCCGCCGGCTTTTGGATCAGCGAAAGGCATTCGGCAAAACCTACACCAACGACGCCCGCCTCCGCGCCCGCCGTCGCACCACCGCCGACGGCTTGATCCTCGCCTACAAACAGGAAACCCAGCGCCAGAAGCTGATGGTCCGCAAAGCCCGCGCCTGCGAATCACGGCTGCTCTCCCTCGGCGCGGCGTTTCGCGCGCTCCTCGCGGACGAAAATTTCACGACCCTCCTGCGCGCGGAGGATCTCGACACCCTCCCCAAGTTCCTTGTCGAGCGCGCCAAAAACCCCTGATGAGCCAATCACAGAAAGTTCGCATCGGATTCGAGCGCCGCGGCATCGACCTTGCCGTCGATGCGATTCTGCCGATCCGCCAGGTAAAACCCTCCGACCAATGCTTCGGGAAATACCGGGCCGTGCTCGCCTCGATCAAGGCCATCGGCCTCGTCGAGCCCATCGTGGTCTATCCGAACAAGGGCGCCAAGGGCACGTTCCTCCTCCTCGACGGCCACCTTCGCCTGAAAGCCATTCGCGAACTCGGCCACACCACCGCCCCCTGCCTCATCTCCACCGAAGACGACGCCTTCACCTACAACGACAAGGTCAACCGGCTGTCCCTAATCCAAGAGCACAAGATGATCATGAAGGCGCTGGAGGGCGGCGTCACCGAAGAGCAGATCGCCCAGGCCCTCGACCTCGACGTGCGCAAAATTGTCGAAGGGAAAAACCTGCTCGACGGGCTGCACGCCGAAGCAATCCAGATTCTTAAAGACAAACCGATCACCGCACGCGCCCTCAACATCCTGAAACAGGTCAAAGCACTCCGGCAGATCGAAATGGCCCAGCTCATGGTCAGCGGCAGCAACTTTACCTTCGCCTACGCCCGCGCGCTCCTCGTCGGCACCTCGCAGGAGAACTTGGTGAAGCCGGACGAGCCCAAGAAGGTGAAGGGACTCACCGCCGTCGAAATCTCCCGGATGGAAAAGGAGATGGAGTCGCTGGAGCGGGACTTTCGGATTTTCCAGGACCAATTCGGCCAGAACACCCTCCACCTCGGAGCGGCGCAGCGCTACGTCCGGAAGCTGCTCGAAAACGGCAAGGTCAAGAAATTCCTCCAACAGCGCCATCCGGAAATCCTCGAAGAACTGCTCGAAGTTGCCGCGCTCGAAGCGCTGTAGGTCCCGCTTTCATCCGAACCACACCGACACCCAGAGTTCAACGGGCTGGCACCCACACGCCGCAACGTCCAAAGCCGAGAGGCGAATACGGGCACGAGGCCGCAAGGCTTGGTGGAATACGTTCTTTCGTGGTTCGGGTGATTTTTATTTCGCGCAGCACACGCAAACAAACCGAGCCAAACACCCTCACACCTACCACCTTTTTTGCCGCTCCTCCCGCGGGGCGGGTCTGAAACCTGGTCTCAACCGCGACCAACGGGAGCGGTGCCCTGCATGGCAACAGATGCACAATCGGAGGAAAGCAGCCGGGAACGCGAGGGAACCGCTCGCTCATGACTCCCTGCTATGGGGAAATGAAGTCAAGCGTGATGCTGAGGATAGTTTATTTTTCTGAGATAGGTTGGTTTTCTTTTAGCGGCTTGGTCGCCGGCGAGCGGTGGTGGTGGAGTTTGAAGCGGTTCCTCTCTGAAAGCGGTCCGGCTATTCCGGGGCTCATCCTGCTATCCGCGCGTGGTGATGCCAGCGCATGTTGACTAATTCGAGTCGGAGAGAGGAACGAGTTGGCGCCCACACTTTGGGACGGACATCAAAAGCCCAGGGGTCAAAACGGGCGCCAACCCGCTCCAAAAGGGAAAATTGCTTGCGGTGATTCGACGGAGTTTCGTGGAGTTACGCGGCGGCGGGTTGCGGGACGGCCAGCGGTGCGACGACGGGTTGCGGTGCTTTGCCGCGCAGCACGTAGGCGGCGGGCCAACTCATTTGTAGGCCCAGTTTCGCGGGCGTCGTGCGGCCCGTGCGGATGCGCCACCAGTCGACGATGAACTGCCGCGCGAGCGCGACGCAGAGCTTTTTGCGCGCCGGCTTGTCGCCCTTGCGCTTGGCCGTATCTAATGCGCCCTGACGTGATTTAAGCGGACGATAGCCGGGTTGGAATTGTTGCAGCCGCCAGCTCGCTTCGATCAGGATGTGGCGCACGCGTGGATTGCCGTGCTTGGTGATGGCTCCCCGCTGGCGGCGTTCGCCCGACGAGTGTTCGCTGGGCACCAGTCCGGTATAGCTGGCGACCTGCCGGCGGTTTTTGAACCGACCCCAGTCGCCGATCTCGCGGTCGAGAATCTGAGCGGTGAGTGCACCGAGGCCGGTGGGCAACTCCTGCGTCTGGGCGGACTCGACCTCCGCGCTGTGGGCCTCCAGTTCGGCGTGCACCAGCAGGGCGATCCGTTGCACGCTCGCCAGCAGTCCGACCAGGAATTCCGGCAGTTCGGCCTGCAGCAGTTCGAACTTCTTGGCGCGCCACCATTCGTCGGGCAGGTCGTGGCCGTAGTAGCGCGCGCAGCTCAGACCTTGGGCGGCCAGGCGCTTGCGGTGCTCCAGCAGTTGTTCGCGTTGACGGCTGACGCTACGGGCGCGCTCCTCGTTTTCCGTCGGCACGCGGATGCTCGTCAACGCCTCGGTGTTCCCAGCGACATACCGGTCCAGGCACGAGACCAGGGCCAGCGCGTCGCGCCGGTCGGTCTTCACTTTTTTGCCGTATTCATCCCAGTTGCGCGGCCGCACCACGAGGCTCTTGACGCCCAAGCCCACCAGACGTCGGTGCAGCACAAAGCCAAACGGACCGGCCTCGTAGCAACAATGCACGACGTCGGCTTGTTGCGCCTGCTTGGCGACCCACGCGACGAACGCCTCGGGCGCGAAACGCTGCGCGGGCTGCGGCGAGGTGCCGTCGATCTGGCGCACAACGACGTGTTCACGCCAATGCACGTCGACGCCGAGCTTGATCACTCGGTGCGGTTTGGGGCTCGGCGTAGCGGTCGCGGAAGGAGGCGTAGCGGTCGCGGCCGTGGCAGTGGCAGTGGCCGGTGGGGTGGACGGGGGATTTTGAGTGATCATAGCGATTGTCAGCTAGCACCTCGGCGCTCACCTGACCACCCCATGTCAACTTAAAAGACGCCCGCGCGGTGAGCGGCCAGCATCGGAATCCGATGCGAAGAAAGGCCGCGAGTCCGCCGGACAAACTCGCGCCCACACCGCATACGCCCCCATCAAAAGCCTCCGGGAATGGGCCGCCACCAATTAAGAAACGAACAACGCGGGAGGGGCGCGAGATTGTCAGGATTGTAATTCACGGAGCGCTTGGTTTTCTACTCGGCAGGGAGCGCAGTTTTCCAGCCAACGAGGTCACACCGCCGAATTTTCCGCCAACTTGCACCCGGTCGCGTTATCGCGCACGGGCCTTCAGATTTTTTCATGATGCCCCATCTTTCAAAATTTACTGTGATGAAGTTCCCCCTGACGCCGGCGCCGTTGTTTTGTGATTTGCGCGGAGGTGGGACCGCCATTGGCCCACCCCGCAGAGTAGAATAGAAAACAGGACTCCTTATGCCCAGCCGACTCATCGCCCATCAGATCCTCAAGAAGCAGCATGAAAAGCAGACGAGCAGCCTGCTGCGTGACAACCTGTTGCCAGCGTCCGATCCACTGGCGGAAAATTTCATGCAGGAGCTTCGGGCCGCGATCAAGAATGGCAATCCCGTGGCTGGGCGGTTCGTGCGGCCCGCCGGTGCGAAGCCCGTGTTTGAACAGCGACTGGAACGATACCTCGCCACCTCGACCGATGCTGAGTTCATCTCTTTCTCCCGGGACGCGACCAAGCTCCTTGAAGCGAGCATGCGCTCGGAAACGGCGGCGACCGGTGGCTACGTCGTTTGTGCCCAATATGAGCACGGCGATGAAGCACTCATCCTCGTGGCCGTCTTGAGCACGAAGGTTCAGCCGAGCTTCGATGAGAAATTAAACCTCATTTCGTCAGATACCCTAGATTTTGAGCACCTGCGTTTCGCGGGCCGAATCCGGATTGCGGCGGTGGCGGGGAATGAAGATGGGGTCGTGCACTTTGTTTCGAGAAGGATGGAGGGCCTTTCGGACTACTTCCGCGAGTTTTTGGGCTGCGAGCCACTCACGGATTCGTCAGTGCAAGGCATGCAGTTGTTCACGTCACTGAACAAGTTCACGGAAGGGCAGAAAATGAGTGCGGAGGATCGGCAGTCAATCATGCTGCAAACGCATTCGTATTGGAATGACTGCCGAAAGAATGACCGGGCCATGACCATGACCGGCCTAGCCAACTATCTCCGGCCAAACGATCCGACTGTCATCCTCAAGCACCTGACGGAGGAGTCGTCCGGGCTGGCAGGCGAATTCTCGCCTCCGCCCAGCAAAATAATGAAGCGGTTCGTGAAATTCACATTCACGCAACCGGGACTGAAGCTGGAATTCGACCGCAACGACTGGCTGGATAACATTACGGTCAGGGAGAAGAGCATCACCATTCGCAACGCACCGGCCGACTTGGTGCGCCAACTAAGCGAGGAAAAGAGTGGAGTCTAAAAATGTCATCGCCGGACTCCGGCAACTCTGGGCGGCGTCCGAAAGCCGCTGCTGGAACGGTCAGACCACCCTGAACGTCGTGCTGACACGCCCGGTGGCGTTTGAGCTGCTGCGCGATCTCTCGGCCGCTGACCTCATCGCCACGTGCGACGATCCCGCGGTGCAGCGAGCGCTGGACACCAACCGGTCCGGCGAAGCTGCGGCGCGCGCCAACATCACCCTGCACGTCCCGCGCACGGTTGATCGTTTGGTTGTCGCAGAGGATTTGAAGGATCTGCTTTCGCTGCCACGGGCACAGACGCAGGAGCCCGCCGCTTACGTTCTCGTTGCGACCCGATCAAACGGCGCTTTTTTCGAGCACACTTGCGGTGATGATCTGACAGCGGCCCCTCCTGACGTTCGCCGATACCATGACGCGATCCGGCTTTGGCGGATACTTGAGCAACGGGCGCAGCATCACGATTCAGCCACGGGCTCCTTGCTGTTCTTCGGCATCAGGCGCACGGAAGTCAGTCCAGGCTTTTCCATTGCCGATCTGACGGATGACGTCTCAACGCAGCAGATCGAAGACTTCGTAAACAACGAAGACGGAAAAGCCACGCGGGCCGAAATCTTTGCGTCCGCCCTTTCCGAATTTCTTCGGGACCACGGGGCTGCAACTTGTTTTACGGCGCTGCTTCGCGGCAGCAGCCGGTTTGCCCGGCGTCTCAACGAGGGACTGGCAATTTATCTCGCCGAACACTCGCCTGAGAAATTGGCGGAGGAAGCAAAGACCGCCGGCCTCGGTCTTTCGGAAAAACTGGAGAAGATTATCAGCGGCCTGGAGACGAAGAGCCTGTCGATTCCCGTCGCGCTCCTGCTGGCGGTCAAAGACGTGGAGCAGGGCGGCGGATTCACGGCGATCAACGCGGTGATTGTTGCTGCCGCCCTTACGTATGGAGCGACGATGACGCTCGTCGATCAGAGCCAGAGGGCGTTGCTGTCCCTGCTAAAGACGACCATCGCTGCCACGGAAAAGGATTTGATGAGCAAGGGACTCAGCGAAACGAACCCGGTCCTGAAGACAACGTATCAGACCTTAAAAAATCGCGGTGCGGCTGCGACCAAGGGCTCGTTGCTCATGTGCTTCGCCAGTTGGACTCCATTGGTCTGTGTGATTACGGCGGTCGTTTTCGGAACTCCCAAACCCACGGCTCCCGTCCTTAGCGTCGCGCCGATAGGTGCAACCGTGAAGCCGCAACCGGCCCAGACTCCCGTGCCGCAAGATTCATTGCCAGTGATTCGATTAGTGATCCCTACAGCACCACATTCCGGCTCCGAGCCGCAATCCACAGCGACGCCTCACTGAGTTTGGATATAATGGCTGCCGCGTTGTCAGTTGTCCGGTGTCAGCGCATCAACCAAAATAGGACAACTGCTGGGACGATCCGGAAATAATAGGCGAAAACGATCACCGCGGAGACGAGTCATCGTGTCCCGTCGTTCTCCCAACTGACTCCAAACGGAAAAATGGATTGGCGCAATCTAGGCTTCACTACGTTTCCACCGCAGACCCGTCTGACTCAGTCCGTTGGCTCTCCGTGGCGGCAAGGCGCTCCCGCGCCAGCCGAACCGCCTCGTGGAGTTTCAGCTCCAGTTGCTTCTGTGGCAGCAGCCGGTCGATGTAAGACGCCACGCGAATACCGGTCTTCTCCGGCTTCAACAGCCGAATCGTCTCCTCCCGCCGGCCGGCGCAAAGGATGAGCCCAAGGGGTGGTTCCTCGTGATCCCGTTGCTCGTGCTCCCGCAACCAACCGAGATAGAGTTCCATCTGCCCTTTGTCCGCCGCCTGAAATTCCCCCAACTTCAAATCGATCGCGATCAATCGGCGCAGGTCACGGTGAAAAAACAACAGGTCGAGATAGTGATCAATGCCATCAATCGTCATCCGCTTCTGCCGCGCCACAAAGGTGAACCCCCGACCCAGCTCCACCAAAAACGCCTCGATTTCCCGCAGGATGGCAGCTTCCAAATCCTTCTCGGCATACGTGTTCTTGAGCCCGAGGAAACCGAGCACGTAGGGATCGCGAAAAACGAGGTCCGGCGAAACCAAGTCATGCTCCCGCAACGCCGCCAACTCCTGCCGCGCAAGCTTCTCCGGTTTCTTTGAGAGCGCCGTCCGCTCGAACAGCATGGACTGGATCTTCTGGTCCAATGCCCGTGTGCTCCAACGCTCGATTCGGCACATCTCCGCGTAAAACTCCCGCTTCAACGGATCGTCGAGGCGGATAATGTGGGTGAAGTGCGTCCAGCCCAATTGTGCAGTCAGTGCCTGCACAATCTTGAAATCCGCAAAAACCTCCGAGAACCGAACCATGTTGAACAAATTCCTCCGGCTGAACCCCGCCCCGAATTCCTCCGCCAATTGTGCAGCCAGTGCCTGCACAATCTCCTCGCCGTAAGCCGCCCGCTTTTCCTTCAGGACTTCACGCCGAATCCGGTCGCCCACCTGCCAGTAAAGCAGTGTGAGCCCGGAATTCACCGCCTGTGCGACGCGCTCGCGCGTCGTCAAAATAAGTTCCCGCAGCTCGGCGTGCAGCTTGGGCACCGGCGAGCGTTTGGGAGACGGGTTTACGGCCTTCCTGGGCATGAAATCATCAAGCGAAACGAGGCCGAGTAGTCCATGATGTAAATCGGAAGTCATGTTTCAAATCGCCACCCGGCTCGGTCGCGAAGCCGCATCCAGCGCCGCGCGGCTCGGCGAGCCGGTTGCGAAACCAACGCTCGGTTGATAGCCAATCGTCGCACCCCGCGACGGCACGACCGTCCGCACGGCAAAGAGCCGCGCCGCACTCACCGCGCCTTTAACCTGCGCACCGTGCCCGTAGGCGAGGCTGTGGGCCAAGGTGGGCTTCACACAGCGCTCGGCCCAAGCCCGCTGGTTCCGCAACTGGTCGAGATCCGGCACCAGTTCACGCACACGCAGATCGACGCCATACACCGTCACCGACCGGCGCGGGAACGCGAGCAGTGCGAACATTTCGGCGTGGCCCGGAAAGATGGAGAACGAGACGTAGCCGCTCCGCGATTGCAGCGAATTCCGCCTCCGTGTGCTGGTCGGCAGCAGCCCTTGGTTTGCCACCGGCACGTGAGCCGCCGTGCCGTGATAGAGCCGCACCCAACCGTCCGGGTTCGCCCGCAGCCACCGCGCCAACCGAAGCACGGCCTCCGGCGAAGCCTCAGCGGTCGCGACCTCCGCCAGCGGATTGTTAGACTCGATCATGTCGTTCCCACGAATCAATCCAGCTCACTCAAGCCCGTGCCGCCCGTTGTGAGGTCGAGGAGTAACTGCACCACCGCCCGCTTGCCGCAGCTATCCAAGCGCACGAAATTTCCCGCGAAATCCACCGAGGTTCCTTCCCGAAATTGCCGAGGATTTCCCACGCCGCGACTTCGCCGGAGGACGCGCCCGCATGGCCGCGCGCCATCCGCCGCAGGGTCTCCAACGCGACTGTGCTCGCCGCCGTCATGCGGCGTAGCCGGAGCGAACCCCGGTGCCGCTGGCTACGGTATTGACCGTTGCGACACTCGGCCCGTCTGATGTTGCCGGCGCCGCCTCGGGCCAGCTTACGCCGGTGATTCGTGTCGCCGCATATCGCGCCGAGTCGTTACGCAGACGCTGCC
>CAJAYO010000600.1 GCA_903948415.1 uncultured Opitutia bacterium
ATCTACCTCGCTCTCCTTCTCGCCCTCTTCTGCGGCTTCAACGTCCAAACCCGCGCCGCCGCGCCCGCCCCGCTCCGCGCCGGCGCTTTCGCCCAAGACATCACGCCCCTCCCCGCTCACCTCCCCTCGCCCATCAACGGCGGCATGAAGGGCGCCTTCTCCCGCACCGTCACCGACCCCATGCACGCGCGCAGCTTCGCGCTGCAGAGCGGCTCCACCACCCTGGTCTTCTGCATCGTCGATGCGTGCATGATCCCGCGCGACATTTGCGAATCCGCCAAAGCCATCGCCTCCCGCGCCACCGGCATCCCGACCTCGCACCTGCTGATCAGCGCCACGCACTCGCACAGCTGCGCCACGCTCACGCCCGTTTTTCAGAGCAACGCCGACCCCGTCTACCTCGCCAATCTCCCCTCGCGCATCGCCGAGAGTATGATCCGCGCCCACGCCAACCTCGAACCCGCTGAAATCGCCTTCGGCCACGCCCCCAACCCCGACCAGGTCTTCAACCGCCGCTGGCTCGTGCAGGCCGGCGCCTCCTACGAAAACCCCTTCGACGTCACCACCGACCGCGCGTGGATGAATCCCGGATACAAAAACCCCAAAGTCACCGCGCCCGCCGGTCCCGTCGACCCCGACGTCTCCCTCCTCGCCGCCCGCGCCACCTCCGACGGCCGCCCCCTCGCCGTCCTCGCCAACTACAGCCTCCACTACGTCGGCGGCCTCCCCGCCATTTCCGCCGACTACTTCGCCGCCTTCGCCCGCGAACTCGCCACGCGCCTCTCCGCCACCGACGCCCGCTACGCCGGCAAACCCGCCTTCGTCGGCCTCATGAGCAACGGCACCAGCGGCGACATCAACAACGTCAACTACGCCGCCCCCGCCTCGCCCAAACGCGCCCCCGGCGAGCAAATCGCCGCCGTCGCCCGCAGCGTCGCCGACACCGCGTTCGCCGCCTACACCCGTCTCGCCTGGCAATCATCCGCCCCGCTCGCCGCCGCCGAACGCGACCTCACCCTCGCCGTCCGCAAGCCCGCGCCCGCCGAACTCACCCGCGCCCAACACCTCGTCGCCACCACGAAGCGCGACGCCGACGGCCAGTTCTCCGACCGCAAGGCCATCTACGCCCTCGAATCCCTCGCCCTCGCCGACTACCCCGCGACGGTCCCGGTGAAACTTCAGGTCCACCGCCTCGGCGCGCTCACCGTCGCCGCCATCCCCTGCGAGGTCTTCGTTGAAATCGGCCTCGCCCTCAAAGCCACCAAGCCTCTGGCCGAGCATTTCACGATCTCCCTCGCGAACGGCTACAACGGCTACCTCCCCACGCCCGAGCACCACGCCCTCGGCGGCTACGAAACCTGGCGCGCCCGCAGCAGCTACCTCGAAGTCGACGCCTCCACCAAAATCACCGCCACCCTCCGCGACCTCCTCGCCGCGGTGGCGAAGTGACGGTCAGAAATCCACCACAACCTCTTTTCCAAATTCAAGCCCGGCCACGTCCGCGGCCAGCCGAACAATCGTTTTCTTCAGCACATTGTTCAGGTTTGTGGCCACCAACCAACCGCCAGGTAGCGACTCGCGGCAATCACGAAGGTCTTCGCGATCGGGATAAAGTTCTTCCGGCGTGCGCGCGATATAGCGGCGTTTCCTGCCCTGACGATGGGGATGCGGTGAACAACGCTCCAGAAACGTCGCGTCAGACTTGACCAGCTCTCGCAGCACAATTACCATCGCGTCTTTGGCATTCGCGTAAGCATAGGTTTTTCCGCGCAAAACGAGCCGACCACTGCGGGTAGATTCGCCAACTTGACGCTGAACAGGAGTCGGCGCCGTTGGATTTGTCGGCGAGTGTGACGATACGCTCTGTATCCGGGACATCTCCCCGCCGCGCAATCGACCCAACCCCGCCAAGTATTCGGCCACGTCGTCATCATCGGGCCGCACCCCGATTTTTGACTCCACCGCTCCGCCCAGCAGCTCAACCAGCGACTCGTCGCCTTTTTCGACCAACTCACGCCATGCATCCGGTATCGCCGCCCGCGCCTGAGATTTCCTATTCCGACTGCGATATTCCTTCCGTGCAGTGTCGAGCGCTTCTCCAGACTCTACTCTCTTTTGCGCGAGATAGCGCTCCAGCGTTGCGGAAGACTCGGTCACCGGGCGCTCGAATAAATCAAGTTTGTAGACCCGACGGTCTTCGTAGCTGCCCTGCTCGGCCGGCAGATAGAAGCTCCAGGTCTTTCCATCTGTGAGAACGACAAAGGGCACCCCCGCGTGGAAGGCCTACTCAAGCGCCTGCCGAACGGCATCCTCCGCCTTCCCCGGCTGCTTTACCTCAATAAATACTCCCGGCTTGGTAGCCGGGTGGCACAATGCAAAATCGGCGCGCCCTTCACCAGTTTGGTATTCGGGCCACACTCCATTTGTGTCCCATGTGTCCCAACCAAGTTCTTGGAGAACTCGAAGAGCGATCCCCTGGGAAATCGCCTGCTCGTTTGGAAAACGACCCTGACGAAGTCGTGTGGTAATTTCAGTGAGGGTAATTTCCAGGGAAATAATTATTTTAAAAGCCAGAGTCACTCAAAGGGATCCCGGGACAAAGTCACTTTCTCCCTTCCAACTCCCGCCGCGTTTTCTCCAGCTCGCTCACGAGCACCTTCTCGCTCGGCAACGCCGTGAGATATTCGCGCACCAACAATTTCGACGGCAGTGAATCGGTCGCGTAGCGCACCAGCGCCTCGCCCTTGCCCGAACACAAAATCACTCCGACCGGCGGATTTTCCCCCGGCTGCATCCAGTGCTCACGCGCGTAGTTCAGATAAACGTGCATCTGCCCCGCATCCGCGTGGGTGAAGTGCCCGAGTTTTAGATCAAAAATCACCCGACACCGGAGCCGCCGGTGGAAGAAAAGCAGGTCCACCCGATACCACTCGTCGTCGATCCGCAGCCGCCGCTGCCGCCCGACAAACGCGAAGTCGTTGCCCAGCTCCAACAGAAACGTTTCGAGGTGGCGCACCAATTCCTCCTCCAGCTTTGTCTCCGAGTATTCGTCCCGCAGCCCGAGGAATTCCAGCACCAGCGGATGCCGGATTTCCTCTTCAGCACTCACCACCTCCTCCGGCTTCGCCTGCGCGCCTTTCGTCAGCATCGCCGCCTTGTTGCTCGACAGGGCCGTGCGTTCGTAAAACTGGCTGTCCATCTGCCGCTGCAATTGCCGCACCGACCAACCGCCGCGCAACGCCTCCGTGTGGTAAAACATCAGCGCCTCCGGTGAACGTGACCGGCGTACCAGCAAAACATAGTCCGACCACGGCAACGGAAACGCGCGCGCCAGCTGGCGAAAATCGACCGGCGCCGAATTCCGAGACGATGTCTCGGAATTCTCTTGCGGCTCCAAGGTCCGAATCGTCTCACCTTCGTCCCCAAGCCTTCCCCCTGATTTCCGAGACCACGTCTCGGAAATTGGCGCCGTTGGAAACGCCCGGTAGAATTGCCTCATGGTCTCCAGATTGTCCGGCGAAAACCCCCGTCCAACTCGTTTCCCCAAATCTGCCGAAAGTCGCTTCAACAACCCCTCCCCATACTTCGCCCGATCCGCCCCGCCCTGCTCAAACTCCACGATCCGCCGCCCGATCTCCCAATACGTCGCCGTCATGAACGCATTGACCGCACGCGCCGAAGCCCGCCGCGCCGTTGCCACAAGTTCACCAATGCCCACCACCAGCCCGCCGTAATTTTTCACCGCCGCCGCGGTCGGTTTCTTTGCTTCGGATTTCTTGCTCATATCAAGGAGGAGCGGGTGCTCCATTTCCCGGCGACAATAGACCACCCGACGATTCCCACGCGAGGCGCGAAACTCATGGCGACAAATGATTGAGTCGGCTCCCCCGCCCGTCCCCACTTTCCGAGAAGCAGCCCATCCCCCTCCCCGCTCATGCCTCCCTCAACCCCCAGCCGTCGCGACTTTCTCCATACCGCCGCCGCCGCCGGCGCCCTTGCCCTCACGCCCCGTTTCGCCACCGCCGCGGCGCCCGCGGCTCCTGCGCCCGACCGCCGGATCCGCCTCGGCATCGTCGGCGGCCGCTTCGGCGCGACGTTCCAGTTTCACGAACACCCCCACTGCACCGTCGCCGCCGTCAGCGATCTCCGCGCCGACCGCCGCGCCGCGCTCATGAAAGTTTACCGCTGCACCCGGAGCTACGACTCCCTCGCCGAACTCCTGCGCGATCCGCAGATCGAAGCCGTCTTCCTCGCGACGCCCGCGCCCGATCACGTCGCCCACACGCTCGCCTCCCTCAAGGCCGGCAAACACGTCCTCTGCGCCGTTCCCGCCGCGATGTCGCTCGAGGAATGCGCCACCCTCCGCGAGGCCGTGCGCACCTCCGGCCTCACCTACATGATGGCCGAGACCAGCTACTGGCAGCAGGCCACCATCACCGCGCGTAAGTTTTACCAAGCGGGAAAATTCGGCACGCTCTACGCCGCCGAATCCCTGTATCACCACGCCGGCCTCGAGGCGCTCTGGTTCGAAAACGGGCAACCCACCTGGCGCCACGGCTTGCCGCCGATGCTCTATCCCACGCACTGCACCGCGCACCTCGTCGGCGTAACCGGCGAACGCCTCACCGACGTTTCCTGCCACGGCTGGGGCGACGACGATCCGCTCCTCAAAAACAATCCCTACCATAATCCGTTTTGGAACGAGACCGCCCTGTTCCGCACCAGTCGCGGGCACACCCTGCAGGTGCAAATCTGGTGGAAAGGCGCCCACCGCGGCGGCGAACGCGCCCGCCTCTACGGCGACAAAATGAGTTTCCACTACCCCGACCCCCACGGCCTCGGCGCCGTCCTCGTCCGCGCCGGCCCGCAAACCGAAAAAGACAGCGGCGGTTTCGAACGCGCCCTCCCCGCCTTCGAAAACTTCCCCGTGCCCGAATGGTGGAAAACCGACCTGCTGCCCGAACCGCTCCGCCACAAGAGCGGCCACGAAGGCTCGCACACCTTCATCACGCACGAGTTCATCGACGCGATTCTCCACCAACGCCGCCCCGCGGTGGACATCTCCGAGGCGCTGGCCTACACCGCGCCCGGCATCGTCGCCCACCAGTCCGCCCTCCAAGGCGGCGAACGGCTCAAAATCCCGAACTTCGACGCGTGACGCCGACCCGGGCCACGCGCCCGGTTAGGTAGGCCGCGAGCTCGCTCGCGCTCCTGCTCGCGCGCCTGCTCCGATCGCTCGCGCTCTTGCTCGCGCCTACTCCGATCCGCCGCGCGCCTGCTCGCGATCCTGCTCCGGTAGGCCGCGAGCTCGCTCGCGCTCTTGCTCGCGCTCTTGCTCGCGCTCCTCAATGCGCCGCCAACCAATCCCGCACGCGCGGATTGAAATCCTCGATCCGCTCCCAGTGAAACGCGTGGCCGGCTCCCGGATACAGGTGCAACTCCGCCCCCGGGATGCCGCCCGCCACTTCCTCCGCCATCCAGCGCGGCGTGAAAATATCCGCGTCGCCGCCGATCACGAGCGCCGGCGCCTTGATCTGGCCCAGCTCGTGCACCGTGTTGTGCCCGACGCACGCCGCCGCCTGCCCTTCGAGCGCGTGCAGCGGTTGCGGCGCCGTGCCCTCCGCCGCCTGCTGCTGCCCGTCGAGCAGCCCCGCGTAACTCGTCGCATCGTCCCAGGTCGGCTTCGAAAAAATCAGGAGCTGGATGTAGTTCATGAACTCCTCGGGGCGCAGCCGCGCCTTGATGGTTTTCATGTGCGCGAAAATCCCCCGCGCATACGCATCGCACCGCGCCCACGGACACATCAACACGAGCGATCGCACCCGCGCCGGATGCCGCAGCGCGAGCTGTTGCGCGATGATGCTCCCCATCGAGCAGCCGACGACCCGCACCTGCGGAAGCCCGAGCGCATCGAGCAGCCCGACCAAATCGTCCGCCATCATCTCGCTCGAATACGGCCCCACCGGCTTGTCCGTCAGCCCCACGCCGCGGTTGTCCGGCATGATGCAGCGAAACGATTTCGCCCAAAACCCCGCGTGCTTTTCCCACACACCGCCCGGCGCCGTGATGCCCATAATGAGCAACACCGGCTCACCGGCGCCGCGTTCGTCGTAGGCGAGCTTGATTCCGTTGGTCGTGATATAAGGCATGGGGGTGAAATTGCGCTTGGTGGATTTTCGGTGCAGTCCGCTCGGCTCCGCTCTCAGCTCTCCGCTCTCCGCTCTTACCGCTTCAACGCCGGGATCAGCGTCTCGCGAATCCATTTTCCGTCGTGCAGCGTCACGCCGTCCGGATCCTCGACCGCCTGCGCCGCTTCATCCTCGCAGACGATCCAGCCGGAATAGTTCCGATCGAGCAGCCATTGGGTGATGCCCACCAGGTCGACCTTGCCTTCGCCCATCAGCGCAAACTCCGGGTGGCCGTCCCAGTCCTTGAAATGGACGAGGTTGATCATCTCCGCGTAGTCGCGCATCTTCGCCAGCGGGTCCATGCCACCGTTCGCCATGTGGCCGACATCCGGCGTCCAACCCGTCACCGTGCGGTCGAGCCGCTCCAAAATCGCGCGGTAATCCGACTCGGTGCGGTTCGTCGAGTGATGCGGCGAATTCGGATGAAAGCTCGCCGGCACCCCCGCGGCCGCCGCGCGCCGCGACACCGTGTTCAGGTTCGCGACCAGATTTTTCTGCCGCTGCTCCAAATCGTGCCGCCCCTCGGGCATCTGCACCGTGCACAGCATCGCGCCGGGAAACCGTTGCAACAACGCGATCGTCGCATCCGCCTCGGCCCGCTCCTGCGCGGTCTCCTCGGGCTGGTTCCACGACAACACGAGCGCGATCGCCGCAAGCTCAAGCCCCGCGTCCTTCAACGCCTGCTCCAGTTTGTCCGCGTTGAAGTAGTCGCCCATCCAACCATGGCTGGGCGAAAAGCCCTGGAAGCCCGCCTTCGCCGTGACGTCGATCATATGACCGATCCGGCCCGCATGCGCGCGGCCGGAGTCTTTCATGAACCACGTATAAGTTTCAGCGCCGAATCGAAAAGGCAGAGGTTGCATAGGGGGGAAAAAAGCTGGCCCCGATTCAGCGCGCCTGCCGGCGCAACTCAACTCCGATGTTCGTCAAACCGCCGCCGGCCGCTCACCCGTGCCCCATGATCGGGAAACACCCCTTGCCCCCACGAGCCCACCGCGGCACACGCGTTGCCCCCGCCCCCGGCATCGCCTCCGCACCACGCGAAATCCTCGGCCCCATCTCTTGGTGCTCGCCGCACCTCGGCGGGCCGCCCAACGGGGCGACGCCGGTCCCGCCCGTTCCCTCCGCCTCGCCGCCCTCGCGGCGGCCTCCGCCACCACCGCCGACGCCGCGCTCGCCCGGACGCGGCCCGACCCCGCAAACCCACGCCGCCCACGCCGCCCACGCCGCCCGCGCCGCCCGCGCCGCTGACGTCAACGCCCTCGGCGCGTTCCTCGTCCCGTCCGCCCGATGATCCCTTCCGGGTCGCTCCGCCGCCCACCCTTGGTTCGCCGTTGCAGCCGGCGCTGGCCCGCCCCGGCTTCCCGCCCGACGACGCGAGCGCCTTCCTCCGCCGAGGAGCATGACCGTGGCTATTGAGGGGAACCGGGGCGGTCTTTTGGTGGCGCTCCATGCAGGCCGGCCTTCGGCGGGCCATCGCTTGGCTCGGCGAACTCAACGCGAGAGGCCGGCACGCAGGCGATTCAGCGTCGCCCTCGTTCCAACTGCGTTCCTCGGTCAGCCAACCGTTTTGCCCGCTCGCTCTCCTGCGGAACGCTGGGGTCTTTTGG
>CAJAYO010000601.1 GCA_903948415.1 uncultured Opitutia bacterium
AACGGCGAGATGTCCACCATGACGAAATAGGCCCCCTCGGGCCGCGTGTAGCTCAGCCCCGTCTGGTCGAGATAGCCGAGCAACACATCGCGGGACGCGGCATACTCCGCCGCCAGTCCGTCGTAGTAGCTCGGCGGAAAATTCAGCGCCGTCACCACCGCGTGCTGCAGCGGCGCCGCCGCCCCGACCGTGAGGAAATCGTGCACCTTGCGCGCCTGGGCGATGATCTCCGGCGCCGCGTGCACGTAACCGAGCCGCCAGCCCGTGATCGAAAACGTCTTCGACAGCGACGAACACATCAGCGTGCGCTGCGCCATCCCCGGCAGCGTCGCAAAATACGTGTGCCGGTGCGGCGCAAACACGATGTGCTCGTACACTTCGTCCGTCAGCACAAACACGTCGAACTCCTCCGCCAGCGCCGCGATCTGGAGCAATTCCTCCCGCGTGAACACCCGTCCGCACGGATTCGACGGATTGCACAGAATGAACGCCTTCAGCCCGCTCGCGAACGCCCTGCGCAACTCCGCCGGATCGAACCGGTAGTGCGGCGGATGCAGCGGCACGTGCACCGCCTGCGCCCCCGTCAGAATCGCGTCGGCGTTGTAGTTTTCATAAAAGGGCGAGAACAACCCCACTTTGTCGCCCGGGTCGCAGACCGTCATCATCGCCACCATCATCGCCTCCGTCGCCCCGCACGTGACCACGAGCTCCCGGTCCGCATCGACCGGCCCGCCCAGGCAGCGCGCGATCTTCGCGCCGAGCGCCGCCCGCAGCTCCGGCGCGCCCCACGTCACCGCATATTGGTGACGGTGCGCGTCCATCGCATCCTTCGCCGCCTGGACCAGCTCCGCCGGCGGATCCCAGTCGGGGAACCCCTGCGAGAGGTTGATCGCGCCGTAGCGCGCGGCGACCCGCGACATCTCGCGGATCAGCGACTCGGTGAAAACGGCGGTGCGTCGGGAAGTGCGCGGCACGGGTCAGGGAATCTTAAGTTCGGCTCCGGGGCGCAACGGCGAGTTCACCCCGCCGGCCAGGACGTCGCGGTTCACCGCGGCAATCGCCTCCACCTTCACCCCGTATTTCCGCGCGATGCTGTAGAGCGTGTCGCCCTTGGCCACGGCGTGGCGCCGACCGGCCACCGGCGCGCCCGGGCCCGGCCTGCTCGCGGCTGCAGCCGCCTTCGCCGACGACGGCCGGGCGCCGAAACTCTGCGGGGCCGCCGGCGGGGGCACGACCGGCTCCGGGACGAAACTCGGCGGCAGCGGCGCGATCTTGAGCTGGGACTGGCTCGCCACGGCGGGCGCCGGGGCGGCCTCGGCCGGTTCGACCGGGCCCCGGGTCGTGCGGAGAAACGGCGCCGGACCGCTGCCCCGCTGACGCCCCAGCTCCGCCTTGAGTTCGTCGATCTCCCGCTGCTGGCGTTCGACCACATCCACGCCGCCGCCGCGCGTGAACTGTTCGTCGCTCGGGCGACCCGGCATGGACCGAAACAGCTCGCGCCGGGCCAGATCGACCCGCTGGCGCACGAGCGGGGCCTTCGTGGAATTCGGGGCCAGATCGAGGTACTTCCGAAAATGGTGGATCGCCTCGATCGGATCCTTGATGTGATCGAGGTAAATCAGGCCCGCATCGAGGTGGGACTCCGGCGACGCCAGCTCGCCCCGCTTGTCGATCACCTTGAGCAGACTCGTGAGGGCCTCCGAATTGCGGCCCTGCCGCTTGAGCTGCTGGCTCTGCAGATAGAGCGGATCGTCCGTCTCGGCCGAAAACACCAGGCTATCCCCCCCGCTGCAGCCCGCGCCCAGCAGCAGCGCGCCGAGGGCGAGGAGAGCGGAAAGTTGGCGGCGAACGGGCATCGAACGGTGAATGGGATTGAATGGGCGGACGTTAGCCGTAAATTCCGCGTCCTACTTCGGCGATTCAAACAATAAATGGCCCTGCATCCCAAAAACGCCCTCGCCCGCGCGCGCGCCTGCATCCGCATCGAAACCGCCGCGCTGGTCGAAACGGCCAAGGGTCTGGGCCCGGAATTCGTCGCCACCGCCCGCGCCGTCGACACCGTGAGCGCCGCGGGCGGCAAACTGATCTTCACCGGCGTCGGCAAGTCCGCCCCCATCGCCCAAAAGATCGCCGCCACCTTCAACAGCACCGGCGTCGCCTCGTGCTTCCTCGACGCCACCCAGGCCCTCCACGGCGACCTCGGGCTGTGCGCCGACGGGGATCTGGCTTTTCTCCTCAGCAACAGCGGCCAGTCCGACGAAATCGTCCGCCTCGTGCCCATGCTGAAACGTTTCGGCCTGAAGGTCGTCGCGTTCACCGGCACGGCCGACTCCGACCTCGCCCGCACCGCCGACTACCGCCTGCTGTTCCGCGTGCCGCGCGAAGCCTGCCCCCTCGAACTCGCCCCGACCGCCAGCACCACGGCCGCGCTCGCCCTCGGCGACGCCCTCGCCATGGTGCTGCTCGAAGCGCGCGGCCTGACCCGCGACGATTTCGCAAAATATCACCCCGCCGGCAATCTGGGCCGCGTCCTGCTGCTGCGCGTGCGTGACATCATGCGCACCGCCGACCGCCTCCCCGTCGCCCCCGACACCGTCTCGACGCAGGACGCCATCCTCGCCATGACCAAGGCCAAGAGCGGCAGCATCGCCCTCGTCGCGAAAAAATCCGGCCGGCTCACCGGCATTTTGACCGACGGCGACTTTCGCCGCAGCGCCCTCACCGGCCCGGATTTCCTCCAGAAACCGGTCGCCACCTTCATGACCCGCTCGCCCAAGACGATTCGCGACGACGCCCTCGGCGTCGACGCGCTCCGGCTGTTCGAGGCCCACAAAATCGACGATCTCATCGTCATCAACGCCCAAGGCCGCCCGGTGGGCCTGATCGACGGGCAGGATCTGCCCAAACTCAAAATCGTGTGAACGCCCCCATCCGCATCGGCATCGTCGGCATGGGCGGCTTTGCCGGCTCGCACCACAACGCAATCGCCCGGCTCGAGGCCGAGGGCGAAGCCAAGCTCGTCTGCACCTGCGATCCGCGGCCGGCCGCCTTCGCCAAGGAACAGGAGACCTGGCGCTTCGCGGAGCGCGGCGTCGGCGTCTTTCCCGACTACCGCGCGATGCTCGACGCCTGCCACCGCGGTCTCGACCTCGTGGTCGTGCCCACGCCCATCAATCTCCACGCCGAGATGCACGCCGCCGTCACCGCCCTCGGCCTGCCCGCGTACCTGGAAAAACCGCCGACGCTCGATTACGCCGAACTCGAGCAGATGATCGTCGCCGACACCCGCGCGCGGAAATCGTCGGTGGTCGGTTTCAATTTCATCATCGAGAAGCCGCGCCTCGCCCTGAAGGAACGCATCCTCGCCGGCGAGTTCGGCGCCGTGCGCGGCGCGACGCTCAGCGCGCTCTGGCCCCGCCCCGCGAGCTATTTCTCCCGCAACAACTGGGCCGGCCGCCTGCTGATCGACGACCGCGTCGTCCTCGACTCGTGCCTCGGCAACGCCATGGCGCACTTCGTCCACAACCTCCTCTTCTGGGCCGGCGGCACCGAGCTGTTCAGCTGGGCGCAACTCGCCGCCGTGCGCGCCGAACTCTACCGCGCCCATGCCATCGAGGGCGCCGACACGTTCTTTGTGGAAACCGACACCACCACGGGCGTGACGATGCGCTTCGCCCTCTCCCACGCCTGCGCCGGCACCGGCACCCAGCTCGAAATGGTGCTCTGCGACAAGGCCGTGCTCCGCTACGCCGTCGGCCGCCAGATCGAGGTGCGTTGGAACGACGGCCGCGTGGAGCGCATCGCCCTCGATCCCTTCGACGCGCTCGTCGAAAACCACCGCGATTACTACGCCTACCTCCGCGGCGAAACCCCGCGGCCCGCGACCACCCTGAGCGACTCGCGGCCCTTCGTGATGCTCAACGATCTCGCCCACATCTCCAGCCGTCAGATCGCCCCCATCCCCGCCGAACTCGTCACCGCCGTCCGGGAGGAAAAAGAACAGAAAGATTACCTGCACGTCCCGAGCATGACCGCCGCCCATGAAAATTTCCTCGTGCGCGGGATCTGGCCCGGCGCCAACGGCTGGGGCCGCGACCCCGGCGAGGTCGCCACGCCCGCCGATCTGCCCCGCTTCCGCGACACCGTCCGCGCCATGGCCGGAAAATAGCGCCGCGCCGCTGCAGTCCGCTTTCAGCCGCCGCCCCGCCCGGCTCAGGCCGGCGCTGCCCGAACCGCCCCACTTTACACCGGCGCCCTTTCGCCCCAGCTTTTCCCCGCCATGCCTACGCCTCCGTTTGTCTACCAGGAACTCCTCTCCCTCGGCGCCGATGACACCGAGTATCGCCTCCTCTCGCAAGAGGGCATCAGCACCGCGACCTTCGAAGGTCGCACCGTGCTGAAAATCGCGCCGGAGACCCTGGCGTTCCTCGCGCGCGAGGCGTTTCACGACACCAATTTTTTCCTCCGCACCCAGCACCTCGAACAGGTCGCCGCGATTCTCCAGGACCCGGAGGCGTCCAATAACGACCGATACGTCGCCCACACGCTGCTCAAGAACGCCGAGATCGCCGCCCGCGGGATTCTGCCGATGTGCCAGGACACCGGCACCTGCGCCATCTTCGGCAAGAAGGGCCAGCAGGTCTGGACCGACGCCAACGACGCCGAGTTTCTCTCGCAGGGCGTCTACGAGGCCTACACGAAGGAAAACCTCCGCTATTCGCAGGTCGCGCCGACCGACATGTTCCGCGAAGTCAACACGGGCACCAACCTGCCCGCGCAAATCGACCTGTTCGCCACCGAGGGCGCCAAGTATGAGTTCCTCTTCGTCGCCAAGGGCGGCGGTTCGGCCAACAAACTCTTTCTCTTCCAGGAAACCAAGGCGCTGCTCAACCCGAAGAGCCTCGAAAAATTCTTCGCGGACAAGATGCAGCTGCTCGGCACGTCCGCGTGCCCGCCCTATCACCTCGTGTTCGTCATCGGCGGCACCAGCGCCGAGGCCTGCATGAAGACCGTGAAGCTCGCGACGACCAAGTATCTCGACACGCTCCCCACCTCCGGCAACGAGCTCGGCCGCGCCTTCCGCGACCTCGAGATGGAGGCGAAAGTCCTCAAACTCGCGCAGCAGTCGAAAGTCGGCGCCCAGTTCGGCGGCAAATATTTCGCGCTCGACGTCCGCATCGTCCGCCTCCCCCGCCACGGCGCCAGTTGCCCCGTCGGCATGGGCGTCTCCTGCAGCGCCGACCGCAACATCAGGGCCAAGATCACCCCGGACGGCGTCTTCCTCGAAAAAATGGAGACGAATCCCGGCCGCTTCATCCCGGAGTCGCTGCGCTCCTTCAAGGACGACAGCTCCGTCGCCATCGACCTCACGCGCCCGATGGACGAAATCCGCGCCGCGCTCTCGCAACTCCCCGTGACGACCCGCGTGCTGCTCACCGGCCCGATGATCGTCGCCCGCGACATCGCGCACGCCAAACTCAAGGAGCGCATCGACGCCGGCCTGGGCCTGCCCGACTACCTCAAGAACCACCCGGTCTATTACGCCGGGCCGGCCAAAACCCCCGTGGGTTACGCCTCCGGCTCCTTCGGGCCCACCACGGCCGGCCGCATGGACAGTTACGTCGACCTCTTTCAGTCGCACGGCGGCTCGCTCGTGATGCTGGCCAAGGGCAACCGCAGCAAGGGCGTCACCGATGCCTGCAAGAAACACGGCGGCTTTTATCTCGGCAGCATCGGCGGCCCCGCGGCGATTCTCGCGCAGGACAACATCAAGAAAGTCGAAGTCCTCGAATATCCCGAACTCGGGATGGAAGCCGTCTGGCGCATCGAGGTGGAAAACTTCCCGGCGTTCATTCTGGTGGACGACAAGGGCCACGACTTCTTCTTCGACGTCTGCGGGATCTGCGTCGGGGAGAAGTGAGGCTGGGCCGCGAGCGGGCGGGGCTTTGACCCGCCCCTACTTGGCCAGCCGCGCCTTCAGCTGCGCCAGATACAGGCTGCGCGGCTCGACCGGCCGGCCTTCGCTTTCCCACCAGCCCGCCGGCCGCGGGAACGCGTCTTGGCCGCGCGGGCCCACGAACCCGATCGCAAAATTCTGCGCCGTCGGCGGCTTCTGGCAGATGAGCGAGCCGCGCGAATTCCACACGACGTAATTGGCCCCCGCCCAGCCGTGACCGCTGCCCATCCACTGCCGGTCCTGGATCGCCAGCTGTGCCTCGACGTTGTCATAGAGCCCGCCCACCGACCAGCGGTGATGCGGCTCGCTCGTCGCATGGTCATGCTCGGACCGGCACTCCCGAAACACATTCGGGCCGGGCACCCGCGCCCCGAACACAAACGCGTGGCGCGCGTGGTCCGAGGAGCAGCGCTGCACCAAGGTCAGCTGGCCCCCGACGGAATACGGGTAGCGCCGTCCGCCGGTGATGGGGGAAACGGGAGCGAGCGCGCGGCAGTCCTCGACCGTGATCCATTTCGCCGCGCTACCGACGCTCACCGGGCCGTGGGCGAAATGCACCGACGTGATCTCGCGCGCCCAGGCGTGCTTCACCGCCCCGAAGGCCACCCCATACGTCGCATGCGCCTCATCGACGAACACCGGCGCACCGGCGACGCGGTCCGTTTTCGTTTCGTCGTAAACCGACACCGTGCGCAACGATTCAACGCCGCACCGCTCGATCCGGCCCGCGTCCCGGTAACCCACCACCGCCCCCCCGCCCCAACGCTGCTCGATGGCGCAGGCCAGGGGCGCGTCGATCGTCACGCGGTGGCCCTCGATGGCGGTGATGACGCGGTCGAACTTCAGGGCAAACGGCGACCATTGTTTCGTGGAACCCGGGTCCGAGGAGCGCGGCCTGATCTGGTCCATGCCCAAAGCGGAAATCCACGCGGCGTTGCCCCGGCGCACCACGAAAACGGTCTGACCAACCGCGAGCCCCGCCACCTCGGCCACCGAGAACCCGCGCGCCCCCACCGGCACGTAGGCATCGGAAATCTCGCGCGCCGTCTTCGCGTCCTCCCGCGGACCGACACCACCGAGCTGAATCAGCGGCTGCGGCTGGCGAGCGGTGGCGATGACCACCGTTCCGTCCTCGCCGTCTCCTTCGCCGCGCAAGACGACACCGCCCACGGTCACCCGGAGCACGCCGGCGCAGCGGTAAACGCCGCGCCGCAGCAGTACGGCGCCGCGCAGGCCGTCGGGGCCGGGTGCCCGCAAGCCAACCCGATCGATCGCGGCCTGGATGCGCGCCGTGTCGTCGGCCGTTCCACCGGCCGCGGGTAACAGGGTTTCACGTACGTCGGCCCGGGGCAACGGCACCCCGCCGCCGCCATAACCGCAGTGGGAAAAATCCGGGAGCGTGTCCCCCTGCAGGGTGTAGGGGGCATAGCTGAGCCGGCCCTCCGGACCGACCGAGACCAGTCGCGTGATCCCTTGTTCGCGGCCCGGCGCGGGCTCGGCTGCGGCCGCCGACCGCACGCCGCCGCCGGCGAGGCCAATCAGGAGGGAAACCAGGGAGCGCACGAGCAGCATGCGCGAAAAGACGCGGGGCCTCGGCGTGGGTTGCGCCACCGCGACCGTCATTCGCCCAGAACCGTCACCACCACGTGGCGCGGGTGCGGCGCGCGCCGGTGTTCCCACAGAAAAATCCCCTGCCAGGTGCCGAGGAGCAGGCGGCCGGCCGCGAACGGGAGGGTTTCGCTCGTGCGCGTCAGCGCCATCTTGATGTGGCTCGGCATGTCGTCGGGCCCCTCCAGCGTGTGTTCGAACGCCGGATCGTCCGCGGGGACCAACCGGTCGAGCCACGCTTCCAGATCCCGGCGGGCGGACGGGTCGGCGTTTTCCATGATCACGAGACTGCAACTCGTGTGCTGGCAAAACACCGTGACCACCCCGCACCCGAGCCCGCTCCGTGTCACTTCGCGCGCGACGGCTGCGGTGATTTCCTGCATGCCGGCGCCCGTCGTGCGGAGATTGAGCGTGGTTTGGTGGACCGGCATCGGCGGGGCGCAAAAAAAGCGGGTCAACGACCCGCCGGGGAAGGCTGCTGCGCGGCGCGCACTCAGAATTTGACCAGCATGCCGGCGCCGCGGGCGTTCACGCGGCTGATGGTCTCGTAGAGCCGCTCGTCGGACAATCCGCGGGCGGAACGGTCCCGGGCGAGCACCGGAGCGGTCGTCGCCGCGAGCGTGGCGGACGCAATCAGATTGGACCGGCGCGAACCGGAGGGAATCTTCATTTGGGAGAGCGGCTCAACGGGCTTCGCGCGGGCCGGAAGGACCCGCGTTTCGAAACCGCGCGCCGGACTCTGCCATTGCCGGGCCACGAAGGGCTCGTCGGCCTGCAGGGCCGCAAAATTCTCCGCAATCAGCCGGGCGCTGGGTGACGCCGCCACCGCCGACTCTTCCGGGCTGGCGGCGACACCGACCAACGGCAGCAGCTGGGCAAAATTACCGGAGGGCGTCGCGTCGGCGCTGAGGACCGGGGCGGCGTGGTCCGGGGCATCCGGTTCGTCGGCGACCCGGGACGGCACGGCGGCCTCGGCCCGGGCAAATTCCACGGCAGGGGTGGCCGAACCTGCGACCGCCACCACGGCAGTTGGGGCGACCTCGGCCATGCCCGCCGACGGGCCGGGCAGCGGACGCGAAACGGCAGCGGATTTCGGACCGTGGTAGTCGCGGACCGACACCAGGGTGACGGCCAAGACGGCGGCCGCCCCGAGCGGAAGATGAAAGCGCCGCAGGCCGGCGAACACGCGCGGCCGTGAAATCGTGCTCCACCATGGACGTTTCTCGACGAGCGCCGCCAGTTGTTTCGCGCGGAGTTCCCGGTCGAACTGGGTCCAAAATTCCGCGGGTGGACGCTCGTTGCGCTTCAGGCGGAGGATGTCTTCGAGCGTAACCGGACGCTGGCTATCGTGCTTCCTCATTGGCGCGTATAGGGCTGGAGCTCGGACTGGAGCAGCTGTTTCGCGTAATGCAGCCGCGAGCGCACGGTGCCCACCGAGCAGTCCATAACCTCGGCTATTTCCTGATGGCTGAGGCCATCGATTTCAAAAAGTGTGACCACGGTACGATGCTTGATAGACAACTTCTGCATCGCATCGTTCAATTTCTCCTGCAGCTCGTGCACGAATGCGTCGCGGTCGGCCCCGGTCTTATCCGTCAGCGCATCAATGATCTCCCGTGAAACGGGTTCGTCGCTGTCCACCCGTTCCAAACTAAAGAACGAACGCAGGCGGCCTTTGCGGAGGTGGCTGAGCGTGGAATTGACCGCGATGCGGTAGAGCCACGTGAAAAACGAGGACTGGCCGCCAAACCGGTTAATCGACTGAAACGCCTTGATGAACGAGTCCTGCGCGAGGTCCGCCGCGTCTTCGCGGTTCGACGTCATATGGTAAATGATGCCGTAGAGCCGCTCGCGATACTTCAGAATCAGCCGGTCAAAGGCCGCGACATCGCCCGCCTGCACGCGACGGACAATCTCCATGTCGGAGTCGGCCTCCAACTGACGCTCCGGCGACGCGACGAGCGTCTTGCTGCCGAGGGCTTTGGTGGCGTCGATCACAGGCAGAAGCAAGCGCGGTGGCCGGACCGGTGCAAACGGAAATTTTCCCCGCGGATGTTAATTTTCCGTGAGCGCCGGGCGCAACGCCGCGACCTGCGCCTGCAACACGTCGCACAGCCCGAGCAGCAGCGGCGTCGGGGCGTGGCCGGGCCATTCGCCGAGCGCGGCGGTGGCGGCGGCGACTTCCGCCTGCACGGACTCTGCCACCAGGGCAAAGATGCCGAGTTCCCGCATCTGCCGGAGCCGGAGCGCGAGCTGGGGCGGTTGCTCCCCGGCCAGTTCGGCGGTGAGCGCGGTTCGCTCGGAGGCCGGCAGACGCTCGAGCAGCGCGAGCAACGGCAGGGTGAGTTTGCCGCTGGCGAGGTCGGTGCCGAGGGTTTTGCCGATGCGGGTCTCGTCGCCGAAAAAATCCACCAGGTCGTCGTAGATCTGGTAGGCAATCCCCAGGTGGCGGCCAAAACGGCTCGCCGCTTCGACGTAGCCCGGCTCGAACCCCGCGAGGCGCGCGCCCAGAAAACACGAGACGCGGAAGAGCTCCGCCGTCTTGAGATCGACGATACGCTGGTAGTCGGCGCGCGTGATGTTCGTCGAACGGCGCCGGAGCGTCTGGACGATTTCACCGGCGCAGACCTTGCGGGTGGAATCCGACACCGCAGCGCAGATTTCCGTCGTGGGAAACTGTGTCGCCAGATGCAGCGCGTGGGCAAACAGCGCGTCGCCCAGCAGCACCGCGGCGGTCGGGCCGAACTCGCGCGACGCTGTGCGCCGGCTCCGGCGGACATCGGCCTCGTCCATGATGTCGTCGTGCACCAGGGTGGCGAGGTGGACGAGTTCGACGACGGCGGCGACGCGCACCAAGTCGGGCGTGACGGTGGTGGGTCCGCGCCAGCCGCTGAGGAAAACGAGCGCGGGCCGGATGCGTTTACCGGAGGTGTCGATGCAGTAGTCCGCCATGGCCCGGATCTCGGGCTCGAAGGAAGCGAGTTGGCCGCGCAGGAACCGGTCGAGTTCGGCCATGTGCGGCGCAAGCAGCGCGAACACGGGGGCGAAC
>CAJAYO010000602.1 GCA_903948415.1 uncultured Opitutia bacterium
ACGAACGCACCGACCGTTGAAGTTGCCTCCGTGAAGGTAACGACGAGACCGTTGGAAACCGTCCCAATCGCACCGGTGATGGTGGTGAGCACACCGTAGTTGAAAGTGGTTGATGAGGCAACACCGGCACCGGCCGCGCTGTTGGCAACGGTGTAGTCGAACGAGGCGGTGAAGGAGCCGGGACTCGCAGCGCCCAGCGTGGGCAGGATGAGCGCGCCTTTGGTGCTAGCGGTGGCCGGGTTGAGCACGCACGCCACGCCGTTGACTGCGGCGGAACCCCTCAGGGTCCAATCGGCGGGCAGCGCGACGAAATCGGACGCGAAAAAGGTTTTCTGGGCGATCGAGTAGCTGGGCGAACCGGTGGCGGCCGCGGTGAACGACCCGCTCACGCCCGTCGTGAACGTCGCCGTCGGGGTGCTCGAGAAGACGGGCGCCGCCAAGATCAGGCCGGATTGATCCCACGCCTGCGCAAAGCGGCCGGTGCGCGCCTCGATCGGCCCCGTGGCGTATTCGAGCACCAGATCGCCGCCCAGCGGGGCCGCCCCGGTGCGGTTCACGCTGGCCGCCACATCGGCCACCGTCAGCGCCGCGATCACGTCGACAAACCGGCGCCCTTCGGTCGTGCCGGCCACCGAACAACCGTACAACAAAATATCGGCCCCGGGGGCCAGGTGCCGCCGCCAGCCGGCGATTTCATCCGCGCGCAGCTGCAGCGTGTCGCGGGTGAGCCGTTGCCCCGCCAGCATCAAACTGCCGGGTTCGCCGTGGCTGATCACGCGGACGACCGCGGCGCCCGGGTGGGCCTGGAGGGCCGAACTCACTTGGCCGATCACATCCTTGCCCGGATCGAGAATAAACACCCGTGCGCCGGCGAGCTCGGCTTGCGGCACGAGGGCGACAATCTCGGGGCTCATAAACACCAATTCGCCGGGGCCGCCTGATTTCCGGGTCCCAGCGACCGGAAACGGCGCCATGGCAATCGTGGACAGCGGGGTGGCGAACGCGCTCCCGGCGAGCTTGAAGGCAAACGCATCCTTCGCGGCGAGCTTCGGCCACGCCGGCATCGTCAGGCCAGCCACGGGGAAATGCTTCAGCCGGTCGACGGCCTGGGAGGAGCCGCCACCGAACGCCGCGAGGCCCGGGGCGAACGTCGCCCATCGGTCCGGGACGATCGCCAGCCGCTGCTCCCCGGCATCAAACCACACGAAGCTCAGGCTCAGCTGGGACCGGAGCGCAAACAACGAATAGCGCAGGCATGAGCTGGCAAGACCCTGAGAAGGTGACGGTTCCATGAGAAGAAGAGCGGGACAGGAAGGAGGACGGGCGAGAAAGAGGATGGCCGAGGAATGGCGAGAGCGGCCCTACGGCCGCGCCGGCGATCCGCCGGCGGCTCGAGCAGACCTCATGCGTTCACCCGGGACCAGAACCCGTGGCGGAGCGGTGCGCTCTCGCGTCCGGATTTTTGTGAAAGCATCGGTCAAAAGGGTAAGAAACTTGCAGAACGCTGATTAACCGAGGCAATTCCGCTCCATATATTCCCTGATATAATGGGTGTATATACCTATTTCAGGGACCAAGCAGACCCCATAAAAAGACAAGCGACCGGACCAAAGCGGGAGCGAACGCCTCGCGGGGTGCCCGGGCCGACCGCCCAAATCCTCACCGCCATCCCCCCGCCGGTCGTGCTCGCCCCGCGCACGGCTCCGCGCCATCGCCGGGGCCGCCCGGCGCGGTCCGACCGCGCCTCCGCCGCCCAAACGCCCTCGAATCGTCCCCGAACCGTCCCCGAACCGTCCCCGAAGGTTCCGGCCAGCTTCCCGGAAGGATCCCGGAAGGATCCCGCCAGGATCCGGCCCCCGTCCCCGCCGGTCGCGCTCGCCTCGAACTCTCCGCGCTCCCGGAACGGAGCGGCGGTTTCTCGCCGCCGATGGGCCGGCTCGCCCGCCTCCCTCACCCTTTCCTGCAGAAAATTGGCTGTACGCCGGGCGCCGGGCCGGCTCATTCGCACCAGCGCTGCCAGATGGTGCGGTAGTGCTGCTCCATGTCGCGGGTGAAGCCCCCATTGTCCATCAGCGGAGAATTCCTGATCTCCCCGCGCAGGCCCTCGCGGA
>CAJAYO010000603.1 GCA_903948415.1 uncultured Opitutia bacterium
AAAATTCTCTGCGACGAAAAACTCGCCGACTTCGAACTCTATAATCTCGCCGCCGATCCGCACGAGACGACCGATCTCACGGTCCAGGAGCCGTCGCGCTTCGCCGCCCTCCGCGCGCAACTCGTGAAGCACAACGCCGCCATCGACGCCGAGGGCCCCGACTGGTGGCGCCGCCTCAGCCCTAATGGCGGCACCGCGATCGACCCCAATCCCTCCTCCACCAAGAAAAAGAACGCCAAAAAAGCCAACGATTGATCCCCATGCGCCCCCTCCTCCTCGCCAGTCTCCTCCTTTTTCAAGCCGCCAGCTGGCTTCATGCGGCGGCCGCCCCGCCGCGCCCCCACATCGTCCTCGTCATGGCCGACGACATGGGCTGGGGCGAAACCAGCTACAACGGCCACCCGCTCCTCAAAACCCCCCACCTCGACGCCATGGCCGCCGCCGGCCTGCGCTTCGACCGCTTCTACGCCGGCGCCCCCAACTGTTCGCCCACCCGCGCCACCGTCATGACCGGCCGCACCAACGACCGCGCCGGCGTCGAGAACCACGGCTTCGCCCTGCGTCGCCAGGAAAAAACCCTCCCCCGCGCCCTCCGCGACGCCGGCTACACCACCGCCCATTTCGGCAAATGGCACCTCAACGGCTTCCGCGGCCCCGGCGCCCCCATTCTCGCCACCGACGACCACAACCCCGGCGAGTTCGGTTTCGACGAATGGCTCTCCGCCACCAACTTCTTCGACCGCAATCCGCTCCTCAGCCGCCGCGGCAAATTCGAAGCGTTCAACGGCGACTCCTCCGAAATCATCGTCGCCGAGGCCCTGAAATTCCTCGCCCGCCACCGCACCGGCGCGAAACCCACCTTCTCGGTCATCTGGTACGGCTCGCCCCACTCCCCCTTCGACGCCGACGAAACCGACCGCGCCCCCTTCGCCTCCCTCGCAAAACTTTCCCAACACCACTACGGCGAACTCGTCGCCCTCGACCGCAGTGTCGGCACCCTCCGCCGCGGCCTCCGCGACCTCGGCCTCGCCGACAACACCCTCCTCTGGTTCTGCAGCGACAACGGCGGTCTCCCCGAGATCTCCCCTTCCACCGTCAACGGCCTCCGCGGCCACAAGGGCTCCGTCTTCGAGGGCGGCCTGCGCGTCCCCGGCATCATCGAATGGCCCGCCGTCATCACGCAGCCCCGCATCACCCGCTACCCCGCCGGCACCGTCGATATCTTCCCGACCCTCGCCGACATCCTCGGCCTCCCCGCGTCCGTGATGCTCGCCCCCGTCGACGGCTCGAGCCTCCGCCCGCTCTTCACCGCCGACCTCGGCACACGCACCAAGCCGCTCGCCTTCCACCACCAGCGCCGCGCCGCGTGGATCGACAACCGTTACAAACTGATCCAGCCGAAACTCGCCGAGGAAAAATTCGAACTCTACGACCTCGACGCCGATCCCGCCGAGTCGCGCGACCTGGCCGCCGCCCAGCCCGAAGTCTTCGCCCGCCTCCGCACCGCCCTCCTCGCCTGGAACGCCTCCGTCGCCGCCAGCGTCGCCGGCCAGGATTACCCCGAACGCCAAGTCAGCCCCACCGAGCCGCCCTCCCGCGACTGGACCACCGCCCCCGAGTATCAACCCCATCTCGCCCAACTCGCCACCCGCCCCGAATACCAGTCCGCCCTCGCCCCCAAAGCGGGCAAGAAAAAGAAACCGTAGGCGTCGCCGGATACACCGCCGCCCGCGCGGTCACTCCGATCCCTCGCTGCCGCCGGGCCGATTTCGCCCGGCGCCTTGACCGCTCGCGCCAACGCGCGAGCGTACGGCATGCCCCACCTCCTTCGCTCCCTGCCGCCGCGCTTTCGTCGGCCCGTCCTCGTTGCGCTGCTCAGCGGTTTTGCCCCCCTCGCACTCGCCGGCCTCAAGACTCCGACCCCACCTGCCGTGATCCTTTTCGACTTTTCCGCCACCGCCGAGGAACCCGCGTGGATCGCCGTCAACGATGGCGTCATGGGCGGCGTTTCCCGCGGCGGCGCGCGACTCAGCGACGGCCGCCTGCTCTTCAAGGGCGTCCTCTCGCTCGAGAACAACGGTGGCTTTTCCTCGATCCGCTCCGGCGGTCCGACGCGCGATTTGAGTGCCGCGAACGTCATCGTGCTCCGCGTCAAAGGCGATGGCCGCACCTATCGCCTCCAACTCGCGACCAACGCGGAGTTCCGCCGCTCCCGCATTTCCTACCAGGCAGAATTTCCCACCAAAGCCGGTGCATGGACCGAGGTCGCTGTGCCCCTGGCCTCGCTCATCCCGCAGTTCCGCGGACAGAAACTTTCCGGCCCGCCCCTCGATCGCACCCGCATCGAAGAGATCGGGCTCTCCCTCTCCGACGGCAACCCCGGCCCCTTCGCCCTCGAGGTGGATTGGATCAGAGCGGAGTGACCGACCCGCAACGCCCGCTCCGCCCACCGGCCACGCATCATTCTGGCCTCTCACCGGCGCGCTGCCCTCACCCGCCGAACTTTAGCCCCTCCGCCCCCGCGCGCTTTTTCTGATTTGCATCAAACGTCCAAAACGCCTCGACCCCGCGGTGCAGCGCCGTCGCGACGGGTAAAATGTCCGCCAACCGATACCCGCCGCTCTCCTAACCGGAATATTTCACACTCCACCTGACCAAACTTATTTCACGGAGGGCACGGAGCCCAGCCCCCAGAGCCCACCGAGCCGACCCGGTGTCTGGCTCTGTGACCTCGCCTCTGAACTCTGTGCGTTCTGCGACCCAAAATTCATTGAGGAAAGTGTGATGGATGCCGGCTAAGCCG
This sequence comes from uncultured Opitutia bacterium, assembly GCA_903948415.1. Lineage (GTDB taxonomy): Bacteria > Verrucomicrobiota > Verrucomicrobiia > Opitutales > Opitutaceae > GAS368. Next base: position 2,804 of record CAJAYO010000603.1, read on the forward strand.
CGGCCCTTCAGCCCAACGCCCTTGTCCGCGAACATTCAAAATTGAAGGGTGACTTCGCCGGCCGCCCACTGGCGGGCGCGTTTGCGGAGCGCGCGCCAGCGCGCGGCCGACGGCAGACTGAATCGTTCCGGCTTGAACCGCGCACTCAACGCC
>CAJAYO010000604.1 GCA_903948415.1 uncultured Opitutia bacterium
CAACGCCTCCGTGATCGAGGAGCATCTCACCGGCGCGGACATCGCGGGCCTCGCCGACATTATTGCCTTTCTGCATGGCGACGGCGGCACTGCCGGGTTGGACTTCCGTCTGGGGGAACTGGCGAACCGCGAGTTGCCCGACCTGCGCCGCCTACTCGCCCAAGCCGGCTTCGCTCTGGCACCTGCGCCGCAATCAGCCGAGGATCTCCGGCACGAACGAGGGTGAGTTCCCGGGCATCCGGGCCACTCCCGCACCGGGCCGCTCAGCGCCCCGCTTCCCGAAGCAACTGCTCTCTGCGCCAAGGTGGACGGATAGTCTGCTCCATCCACACCTGAGCCGCCTCCGGATTGATCGCCAGCCAACGTCGCGCGAGCTCCTCGACGAGTTCGTCGCGACGATCCGGCATCGGCTGCATCGCCAGCCAACTCGCCGCGCGCGATGGTGACTCCCGCAGCGCTTCCGCAAATTCGCGTTTCAACGCCTGATCACGGTCCAGTCCGAAAGGCATCGCGCTCGCGCCGACTACGGGTGTCGGGCCCCCGCGGCCCAACGATTCGTTTGTGCGCCGCCCTCCCCCGTCGATCGCCAGGCCGTCGGCATGGCGCCGCAACTGCGCCCCACCCAGACCGACCTCGATCCCGGCGAGCGCCGATTCGCGGGCCGCACCTGAAGGAAGCGCGCGTGCCCAGGCCCAAGCTTCATCTGCATTGCGCGCCACCCACGTCTCGGCCATCGCCCCCAGCACGAGCCAACGATCCCTCCCCTCGGGCAGCAGGTTCGCCCATGCCACCGCCCCGGCCGGATCGGTCTGCGCGAGTGCGAAACTCATACTGGTCAACACCCGCGTTCCCTCATCGCCGGGCGGAAGCTCCCGCGCCCAAGCCAGTGCCGCCATCGCGTCGCGCCTCACCCACGCCGCCGCCGCATAGCTGATCACCTGGTTGCGGCGATCCGAAGCCGGCCACCGCCCGAACCGCTCCAGCGCCGCCCGCGGATCGCGCTGGACAGAGACGTTCGCCACCGCTTGACGCGTCTCATGGTCAACCACCGGAACGGTGGTCGCGAGCGCCCATTCGACGGCCATCGCCGGATCGCGCTCCAGCATCCCCTGCGCCGCCACGACCGTTGCCACGGTCAGCAACGGACCCGGCGGCATCGCCTGCGCCACCTGCCCCGCCTTCGCCAAATCTTGTCGCGCGCATGCCGCCACGAGTGACCGCACAACGCCTTCCCGCTGCTCCGCCGGGAGGGTCTCGATCACCCTCACCATCGCGGCTAGGTCACCGCGCTGGACTTCATCGGTTGCGAAGGCGAGCACCGCCCGCTCTGTCACTGCGGGCTTCGGCTCGACCGCCGCCGCCGGCACCACAGTCGGCATGCGCAGCGGCCGCTCCGGCCCGACATCGGCCATGCAGCCACTCAACGCCACGAGCGCCGCCCAACCGCCGACGACGCCCCGCGCGACCAACCTTCGATTTGCCCGGTCCACCCGCCAAGGGAATCCGCCGTCCGGCCAAACGCAAACCCGCCCGCCTCCCCCCGCTGCGGGCAGGGTTTCCGGTCTCGGCCATGGGTGTCCGCACGATCCCTCCGCCAAAAGCGCCCCCGCTAGTCCCGATATCCAAGAATCCGGGCCGGCAGGAAGAGCAGCGTCTTCACCAGAGCCAGCATCGCATTCATGAACGTGCCGATCAGGCGGAACGGAATCGAGAGCAGCACCAGAAAAGGCCAGATGATCAACACCAACAAGGCCACCGGCCAGCAGAGCACGAGCAGCAGAGCCCAGAGCAAAAAGGTGAGCAGAATTTTCATCGTCGTTTGGATTTTGCCTCACGCGAGGCTTTCCCGAAAACCCGGCCGCGCACGGGAAGTTACGCTCAATTTCCCGGACTTTCGGAAGGGATCGGAAGCGAGTCGTTTTCCGCCGTCCGCCGAAGCGCCTCCCCCTGCACCGTCCGATTAGACATTTTCACCTACGCAGTCACCGCGGCGAGTAGTTACCGAAGCCGGCGGGATCGCACTTATCTTTTCCCCCACTTCCGCTTTAGTCATCGGGTCGTGAGAGATTGCCTCCGACCAACCGCTTTACCGGGCGAGCTTCAGCACTGGTTTCTGATGGATGCCCATCTGCGCCTGTTGGCGGAGCGCTCCAACCGGACCATCCACGATCTGGAGGAGCGTCAGGAATTTCTGCGCACCACCCGGCCGCCTTTCTTCCAGATCCAAAAACGCCAACTCGTCATCACCGAGGAACACCGCCTCGAGGCGGCCTCCCTCACCGCGCACACGGATGCGCATCGCGTGCACGACGCGAAGCAACAGGTCGAACACCACCTCATCGCCAAACTTTCCCGGTTGATCCTCGCCCTCGATCCCGAGAGCGCGGAAATCGCGGGCGATATCTTGGAGGGCACGCGGGCCTTTGCGCGCGCCCACTGGCTCGATGAGACCCAAAACGACCAGGCCTTTCCCTATATCCTCGAGGAACTGGCCAAACTTTCGGCCCCCCCGCCCCCGGCACCCGCCATGGCCAGTGTCTATGGGCACGACGAGCATCCGAAAGCCATCCCCGCCGGTGACCCTTGGGCGAACGCAGCGGATTGAGTGCAGAACCGCCCCGCGGAAAATCGGGATCTCCGCGCCCCTGCTTTCCGTCTTCGCGTTTCCCCTCCCGCACACGATCCGCCGACATCGCTAAATCGTCGTCCATCGCCCGCGTGACGAAAACCCGCCGCGGCTCGAAAAAGGTCCTCCACCTCGGCGCACCGCACGGCACGGACGCGGCCGCCATTGAGATGGCCGTGCACAAATTCGGCCGGACGACGAGCGTCCGCGGATTCGTCGCCCCACCCGATCGCGAATCACATCGGCGACGTCCTCGCGGCTGTGCAGATGACACTTGAGTGATCGCGCGGCACGGTGACCGGGATCCTTTCGGAGCAGCAAGTCCGTGACATCAAACGCAAGCACTCGAGCGGCTCTTGCAGCAACCCGGAGTGAGCGACCTGGGCGTCGAGCGGGATGACGCCGGCCACTATGTGCTGGCTATCCCTCTCGACGCCACGCAGCCGAACGCCAGTGCGGCCGTATCCGATACGATCGAGGGGGGCAAAGTTGCGCGCTGCTTCAGCGGACCCTTCACGAAGCAGTGATCATGGGCTGGAAAGCCCCTGCCACACGGTCCGGACTTTCCCGTCCGTGGCTGTCCGTGTCCGGAGGCATAAAGCCTCACCCTCCGATCACGCAGGTGGGCCGTGCGCTCCGCCGCGCGGCTGCCCCTCCCCGCCCCCCCACACCCGCGGCAAGCCGCGCGCGG
>CAJAYO010000605.1 GCA_903948415.1 uncultured Opitutia bacterium
AACCGCCCCGGCGGCGACGCCCCCGGCGGACTGGGTGAGAAAGTGGCGACGATTCATAGGCAGGCGCCGAGCAAGACGCAGCGGGACGCGCAGCGAAACTAAATTCTCGGCGGCCCGACATCCGCGGGGGCGGGAAACGCGAAGAGCCGGCAGTCGGGCCTGGTCGGGTCGAGGCGCACCATCCGTTCGAAGCGAAAGCCCAGGTACTCAAGGAGGCGGCCCGAACGCTCATCATCCGGGGTCGTGAGGGCGACGACCCGCGGCAACATCAGCGTGGTCCGCCCGTCAGCCCACACCGCCGCCGCCATTTCCCGGGCGAAGCCCTGCCGCCCCCATCGCTCCCACAGCGCGAAGCCGCGATCTACGTCCGGCCGCGTTTCGCGTTTGATCAGTCCGCCGAGGCCGATCGGCGTCCCACCGTCCTTCAATTCCACCGCGCCCAACCCAAAGCCGTAGCGCGCCACTATCGCCGCCGGTCCCGTGGCAATCTACCCGCGCGCCTCGTCGGGCGGCCGGATCCCGCGATCTCCGATGAAGTGCGTCCACGTCGGTTCGTTGACCAACTCGACGGTAAACGCGGCGTCATCCGGGGTCACGTGGCGGAGGCGGTCGGTTTCGAGGACGTGCACGGCGGGTGACGGTCACGAGGGAGGCGCAGGACGGCCGACGCGTCGCGCCCCTTTCGTTTCGTCGCTGGGGAAAATCCCCCGGCGCGGTGGCCATCGCTGGGGGATTTTCCCGCGAATTTCTCAGGGGGCGATGGCGAATCCGGCCTTCGAAACGGTCGTGCCCCTCTGCACTGCGGAAGAATCACGCGCAAAAGCGCATTGGCACACCGCGTGCAAACGGCTCGCCGATGTCCCAACCCCAGATCACCCCCGCATTTCCGCCCCGTCCGACGCCCGCCCGGCCCGAAGCCACGCTGGTCTCGCTCGTCGCCGGGAAGGCCGGACGTGACATTATCTGGGTGCTGATCGCCGCCGCTTTTCTGCTCGTCGAGGCCGTCGTGTTTCTCACGGAGCTGCCCACCGCCCGGTTCTTTCACCGTCGCGAGGCCGCCAAGACCGCCGGCTCCAGCCAGCCCTGACCCGGGACCGCGTGGCCCGGCCCGGTGCCGCGCCCCGCACTGCTCTCCTGCGCTGGCACCGGTGGGGAGCGCCACCTCGCCTCAACCGGCCGCCAGCTTTCGCTGGGCCGCGAACACGTCGCGCAGCGCCACGCTGAGCTTGTCCTGCAGGGCCTGCAGTTCCCGGTAGCGCGCGACGTTGGCCGGGTTCGGCACACAGCGGGTTGCCTCATCAACCGCCACCGTCCCGGTCGTAAAATCGGTGAGCTTGGCCTTCTTGTTGCCACCGCGGATCGCCACGCACCACGCGGCCTGCAGGGCGCCACCGAGCGCCGCGCCCTCGTCTTCCACCATCGCCACGACCGGCACGCCAAACACATCGGCCATGAGCTGCCGCCACACCGGCGACTTCGCGCCGCCGCCGGTCACGCGAATCTCCTTCGCTTTTACTCCGAGAGTAGCCAGCCGGCGCAAGCCGTAGTTCATGCCGAGGGTCACGCCTTCCATCGCGGCACGCGCGATATGCCCCGCGGTGAAATTATGGTTGCTGAGACCGAGCAGCACGCCCGAGCCGTCGGGCACGTTGGGCGTCCGCTCCCCTGCAAGATAAGGGAGCAACACGAGCCCACCGGCGCCCGCGGGTGCCGCGGCCACCGCCGCGTTGAGCGCCCCATGGTCGTGCTGGAACAAGGCCCGCACCTGTTCGGTGACCGTGGTGACATTCATCGTGCAAAGCAGCGGCAACCACCCGCCGGTTGACGAACAGAACGCCGCGATTTCGCCCGCCGGATCGATCACCGGTTTGCCGGCGAACGCGTAGATGGTTCCGCTCGTCCCGAAACTCGCCGTCACGACGCCGGGCGCCACGTTGCCGGTGCCGATGGCGCCCATCATGTTGTCGCCGCCGCCGGCACTCACGACGACGTCGGGCGCAAAGCCATAGCGCGAAGCCAGCTCGGGCCGCAACGTGCCGGCGGCTTCATGCGAACCGGAGAGCGGAGGGAGCCAGTCGGCGAGTTTCCGGTCGATGGCGTTGATCGCATCGCGGGACCACGCGCGCCGGCGCACGTCGAGGAGCGCCGTGCCCGAGGCATCGCCAAACTCCATGAAGTAGTTTCCCGTGAGGAAAAAATTAAGGTAGTCGTGCGGCAGGAGCACGTGCCGGAGCTTGGCATAGTTCGCCGGCTCGTGGCGTTTCAGCCAGAGAATCTTGGGGGCGGTGAAGCCGGGAAGAATGAGGTTGCCGGTCTTGCGGATCGCCCCCTTCGGTCCGCCAAGTTTCTTGGTGATAATCGCGCACTCCGCCGTCGTGCTCGTGTCGCACCAGAGTTTCGCGGGGCGGATCACATCGCCGTTGCGATCGAGCGGCACGAAGCCGTGCTGCTGCCCCGACACACCGATGCCGCGCACCCGCTGGCCGTCGATCTGGGCGGCCACTTCGCCGAGCACGAAGTCCAGTGCCGCCGTCCACTCATGCGGGTGCTGCTCCATGTGCCCGACCGGCAGACCCTCGATCAGTTTGTGCGGGGCCCGCGCCTCCGCGATGACTTGGCGGGTCGCGAGGTCGAGGACGACCGCTTTGACGCTCTGGGTGCCGGAATCAATGCCGATATAAAGGGACATGAGGGGAGAAAAACGGGTTGTGGAGCAGTTGGAAACGGGAATCCCCGTCATGAGAGGGCGAGCGCGGACTGCTCAGACCGGCGCGGGCCAACCTTAGCGCGGCGCGGTGTTGTTGGTCTTCATCGCGTCGAGAAACTCGACCGGCGAAAAATCATCCGTGAGTTGCCGGCCGAGCCTCATCTCGCGCTCGGGCATCGGCAACCGCTCCGCCTTGAGCGCATCCAAGTCCAGTCGCCCGGCGAGCACCTTGGCCACCGACTCGCTGACCTGAGCCCAGTTTTCCGGCTTGGTCATGTCCGGCGAACGGTATTTCACGGCGCAGGCGATCACATTGCCGCGCCCGGCCGTCTCAAAAATCGCCACCTGCGGAAACACGCTCCGGATCGTCTTGAGGTCGGAGTAAAACAGCTCGGTGCCCGAATGCAGATTGCTGATAAACACCCCGCGGTCGTCGAGGCGCGCCGCGCATTCGCGGTAAAATTCCTCGGTCTTCAAATGCGACGGCACGTAGCCCCCGCGAAACGCATCGAGGATGATCCAGTCCCACTTGGTTTTGTCCCGCTTCACAAACATGCGCCCGTCCATCAGGGCCACGGGAGTCTGGGCGGTCGGCGTGAAGGCGAGGCGCGTCTCGCAGAGTTCCAGCACCTTCGGATCGAGTTCCACCGACTGGAGCAGAGTATCCGGATACGCCGCACTGAACAGGCGGTGAAACCCGGCGCCGCCGAGCCCGATCATCATCACGCGCGACGGCTTCGGCTGGAAGAACAGCCCGGCGTAGAGCGTGCGCGTGTAGCCGACGACGAGTTTGAGCGGATCCGCCAGGTCGACGGCCGACTCCAACGCCTCGCCGCGCCGCGAGCGCGCGCGCATCTCCACCATCGTGCCGTTTTTTTCGATCGTGAGGCTGTTGTAGATCGTGTCGAAGCTCTCGACGTAGTTGCCGCGTTCCGCGGCGGTCAATGAGGAGAGCGCAAGAGCGATGCCGAGCAGACAACGGGCGGGTTTCATGGGGAAGCGGGTGTGCGTAAAAACCGGAGCAGGGCCACGAGCGTGAGGACCGCCACCACCAGCCAGACGTCGAGGAGCGTCGAGACGCGGAAATTCGGGATCAGCACAAACGTCGTCAGCATGACCCCCGCGATATTGCCCAGCGTGCTGACGCCGTAGACGAGGCCCGACGCTTTGCCCGGCGCCACGCCGCGCTGCGCCAGAAACTGCACGCATTGGGGCGAAAACGTCGACAGCGCCGTCACCGGCACGAAAAACAACACGAGGCACGCCGCGATCACGCCCAGCAACGGGGTGGTCAACGCGGTCTCGATTTGCGCGAGCAACGCCCGCCCCCAGAACGCCGTGACCGCCAGCGAGACGACGGTCGCCAGCGCACACACCAGCTGACTGCGCCGGCGCGCCGGTGCGGCGAGATTGCTGATCGTCCCGCCGGCCATCGAGCCCAGGCTGAAGGCCGCGAGAAACGTCGAGATCAGACAGGCCCACACATCGATGCTCGACCCGAAATGGGGGCTGAGCAGTCGCGAGCCGAGCATCTGAAAGCCCATGCTGAGAATACCGAGGGTCACGACGGCGAGGTAGAATGCGATGATCGACACGGGGAAGCCGCGGAACGTGGGTCATCCCTTTCCCGATGTCACCTCGAAAGTCCTCGGCCGGGCGCGACCCTTCCACGGTTCCCCCCTTTCCTTCCGCGCACCGATTTCCCCGCTGCCCCGTCTTCCCTCCCACTCTCATGAAGGTTGCCCGCTCCCTGCTCTCTACCGTCCTCCTCGTGTTGTCCCCCGCTTCGTTTTCGCTCATGGCCCAATCGCCCGCCCCCGGCCCACCCCCCAAACTCGGCTCCAAGGTTTTCGTTTGGGACGACCTCAAGGTTGTGCCCAACGCCACCGGCCTGCGGCGCGACGTCGTCAATCTGCCGACCGCCACGTTCGAGAAATTCGAAGCCCACGTCACCACCCTCAATCCGGGCAAATCCTCGCATCCGCCGCACAAACACGCCCGCGAGGAGTTCATCATCATCAAGGAGGGCACGCTCGACGTGCACCTCAACGGCCGCGTCCAGCGGGTCGGACCGGGCTCCCTGCTCTTCTACGCCTCGAACGATCTGCACAACGTCACGAACGCGGGCCCGTCGCCCGCCACCTATCTCGTGTTCAACTACGAGACGGTCGCCACGCGCACCGCTCCCGCCGAGGGTGCCGCCGCCGCCCACCTCCCCGGCAAGCTCCCGTCCACCGTGTTCGACTGGGAAAAACTCGCCGTCAAAACCACCAGGACCGGCGCCCGGCGCGAGGTCATGAACTCGCCGACCGTCACTTGCGCCAACCTCGAGTGCCACATCACGACGCTCAACGCGGGCGAAGTCCCCCATGCGGCGCACCGCCATCCCGACGAGGAAATCGTCATCGTCAAAGAGGGCGTCATGGAAGTGACGATCAACGGCGTCACGCAGCGCGGCGGCCCCGGCTCGATTTTCTTCTACGGCTCCAACGACGAGCACGGCATGAAGAACGTCGGCGGCACCACGGCGACCTACCACGTCGTGCGTATCGTCACGGCGGCGACACCGAAGGCCGCGACGAAATCGTGATTTTCCGGCGGCGGCCGGCTACTTCCCGGCCCACTTCGCCCGCCACGCCGGGTAGTCTTTTGCGAGCAGCCGGCGCGGCGCCGTCACATACCAGCCCGACCCCGTCCGGCGCTCCCGGTCCACCTCGGCCAGAGAGTAGACTTTGATCCCGTCCCGGCTCGCGAAAATCGGGCGGTCGGAGCCCGGCTCGACCATGCGCGCCCACAGCGGCGGCGCCTGATCGTCGGAGACCACCACGACATCGAAGTCGGTCTTGTGCCGCGCAAATTCCGCCGGGGGCGCCGGCACGCGCTTCGTCGTGATCCCATTGAGCTGGGTCTTCTTCAGCCACGCCACCGCCGCCTCCACCGCCGCGACGATCTCCGGCGACGGCCGCTCGTAACGCATCAGAAACCCGACCACCTCCACCGTGTCGCCCGGCGCGATGCACGGCAGTTCAAACGTCCGCGCGCCGACCGTCGCCAACGTGGTTTCGTCGTGCTGCTGGCCCCAGCCGGTCCGCCCGCCGTTCGCGGCGACCTGCATCCGCAACAGGCAGACCGTCCCGCGCGCCTCGGCTTCGGCACAGCGGGCCCGGCGCGCCTCATCGAGCCAGGCGAAGGCCGGCTCCCGGTCCGCAGCGTCTTTCAGCACGTGCATGATCCCCATCATCACGCCGTCGTTGAGCGTGATCCGTTTCGCGATCGCGCCGGGGTTCGGCCACCACTGGGGGAACCCGCCGTTGGCATATTGCGACGCCAGCATGAAGTCCAACCCGCGCACACACCCAGCCCGCACCGCCTCGTCGCCGGTCGCCACGAACGCCCGCGCCAAATACGCGACCTGCGTATGCGTGTTGTGGTTGTCGTAACTGGAGTCGGTCCTCGCCCGCGTGTCGCGCACGAGTGTCTTCTGGGCCTCGGTCAGCACCGCGCGCATGTCGTAGTCCTTCGGCCAACCGCCGTTGTCCCGCTGGAACAGCAAAATATTCGCCGCGATTTCGCGCACCTGCTCCGCCGCATAGGCGGGTTGATCCGGCCCCGTCGCCTGCATGAAGCGCTCCGGTTGGAGGATGCTGCGCCAGTGGTGCCGCGAATCGTCAAAGCCGGAGGGGTCGATCGCCGGCATCGCAGCCGAGCCGGCGCCCACCGCAACACTCAGCCCGACCAGGCCCGCACGGGCCCGGCCAAAGCCCGCGCGAAACCATGGGGAAGCGAAACACATTAGCTACGGTCAGGCCGCGGCGCCGCCCGTGGCAATTCCGGATTCCGCCGCCGCCCGCCCCACCAGTTCAGCGCCCGCTGCCCGGCTTGAACTCCATGCCTTCGATCGCGCCGAGCAGTTGGTTGTACGGATCGCTTGAAAAACCGTCGGCGCTGATCGCGACCTCGACCACCACGTCGGCCGCGAGCCGGATGATCCCGACGCTGATCGTCTTGTAGTTTCCCGCCTGCGGCGGCTTGCCGACGAGATCCGGGTCGGTGAAATTGCAGTAGTAACCGTAGCCGCTGCCGAGCGAGAATTCCTTGGCCCGCGCTTTCCCTTCGACCGACTGCTCCGCAAATTTCATGGCGTCGATCTCCACGCGCATCTTCAGGCGCGCCTTCGTGTCGAAGCGGTCCGTCTCGGGAAACGTCACCGTGAGCTCGCCGTGCGCGTTCACGTTCGTGCCCTTCGGCGTGATCTTGATGATGCGCCGGTCGCCGAAGTCCGCCGTCTCGAACGTCCAGTTGTCTGCGAGATAGACGGTGAGCGTGCCGCGTCCGCCGAGTTTGACCGTTTCCGCCTGGGCGAACAGCCCGACCACACTGAGCAGGAAGAGAGCGATGGTTTTTTTCATGGGAACGAAGAGCGCGGGCGAATGTGGGGCGAGGGTTGGTCGGACGGCGATAGCAAACCTCCGGCCGGTTTCGTCATTTGGGCAACGGCTGGCCGCCGAGTTCGACGCACGCCTTGGTCAGGTGGGCCGTCAGGTTGCCCGGGACATAGCGGGCGATCCGCGGGTCCTGTTTCAATGCCGCGGAAATCGCCGGCAGCGCCGCCTTGATCTCCGCAGGCGTCTTGCCGGCCGCCAGCTGCGCCTTGGCCTGCGCCAGCAACGCCACGAAATAATTCTGCTGGTCGGCGATGATCTCGGGCCCGCCCATCGGACCGTGCCCCGGGCAGACTTTCTCGGCGCCGAGTTGCTTCACGCGATCGAGCGTCTTGATCCATTCCGTGAGGGACCCGTCGTTCACGTTGTTGTGCGGTCCGTTCACACACGCATCGCCCGTGAAAAGAATTTTTTCCTTGGGCAGCCACGCATACGCGTCGCCCTTCGTATGCCCCGCGCCGAACCACCGCAGTTCCACCCGGTGCCGGCCGTCGTCCAGGAAAAGATCCTGGGGAAACAGCATCACGGGCGGTTTCAGTTTCGTCTCCGCGACGTCGGGCCGGTTCTTCGCCGCGCTCTCCCAGCGGCCCGGCGCGCCGCCGAAGAATCCGGTCTCCACCTGTTTCATTTCGTCGAGCGTCCGCGTGCTGGCGACCACGGTGGCCCCACCCTCGGCCCAGAGCTGGTTGCCGTAAGCGTGGTCGCCGTGATGGTGCGTATCGAAAACAAACCGCACCGGCTTGGCCGTCGTCGCCGCGATCTGCGGCATCACGACTTTCGCGCCCGAGGGATAGTTCGCGTCGATCACCAGCACGAAGTCGTCGAAGACGATCCAGCCGTTGTTGCTGTGCCCGCGCCGCGGATCGCCCGCGTGAAAATAGACGTCGGGCGCGACCGTCTGGACCGTGTTGATCTGGGCGACCGCCACCGCGGACGACAGCAGCAGCCACGCGAGGCCAAAGGAGAGCATTTTCATGGGCTATTCAGGGGAAGGCAAAACGCCCGGAGGTTGAACCGGACGCCCTTCGCACGGCGAGAAAAGGATTTTCAAGTCGCCGGTTTCGGCGCTAGCTCCCTCCCGGGTGCATCTGGAGAAATACTACATCGATGTGGTCCGCCCCGATGGCAGCGGGTGCATCGGCTATGCTGCGCGGCTGGGCGGACTGGCCGCGACGATCGCCGCAACCCTGGAGTGGACCGCCGACCCGGGCCAGGCCTGCACCCAGCACCGCACGTTGCGCGGCCGCCGGCCTGCCGCCGTCGCCGCCGGGCTGACGTGGGAGTGCGCGGCTCTGGAAATTGCCGGCCGGTGGACCACGGCCGAACCGGCGCACGCGCAACGCGTGTTGTGGTCGGACGCCCGCGGGGCGGTGCGCTGGCAGGTGCTGGCGCCGCGGGCCCGCGTCGAGGCCCGGCTCCACGGGCGGCCGTTCTCCGGCTGGGGTTACGCGGAAAAGCTCACCGTGGACATCGCCCCGTGGCACCTGCCCATCGACGCGCTGCGGTGGGGCCGGTTCGTCGCGCCGACCCACAGCGTGGTGTGGATCGACTGGGCGCATGCGACGCCGCACCGCTGGGTCTGGCACAACGGCCTCGCGTGCGAAGCGCCGGTGATCGCCCCGACCGGCGTGAGCTGGCGCGAAGGGCGCCTCGACTTCGGCGTCCCCCGCACCCTCCGCACCGGCCGGCTCGCCGCCACGGTGTTTGCCCGCTGGCCGGGTTTGCAGCGCCTGCTCCCGCCCCGCCTGCTGGCGCTCGACGAGTCGAAATGGTGCGTATCCGGAATCCTTACGCTCGCGGATCACTCCGTCGCGTCCGGCCGCGTGATCCACGAACACGTGCGCCTGCGATGAACGCCACGCTCGGAAAACTCCTCTACGCGGCGGCGTTTTGCGTCGCCCTCCCGCTGTTGCTCACGGCGTGGGCCGTCCGGCTCGACGATAAATATCCGCACCTGCCCGCTCCCCACGCCCTGGCGCCGGCCGGTTGGCCGATCGCCGTCGTCGGCGCCGCGATCACGTTGCGCGCGATGGGGGACCTGTGGCAGCGCGGCGGCGGCCTGCCGATGAACGCGTTTCCCCCGCCCCGCCTGGTTGCCACCGGCGTCTACCGCTGGCTCCCCCACCCGATCTACGCGGGCTGCGGGGCGCTCGTGTTCGGTCTCGCCGCGGCCGCACGCAGCGGCGGCGGCCTGTGGATCGTTGCCCCGGTATTGGGGCTGGCGATGGTCGCGCTCGTCATCGGTTACGAACGCATCGATTTGCAGCGCCGCTTCGGTCGCGCCCGGCCGGCCGCGTGGCTCTCGCTCCCCCCCGCCGGACCGGCGGCCCCGACCCTCGGCCAAAAATTCGCCGCCCTTCTCCTCGCGTTTACACCGTGGCTCGTGGGCTACGAGGCTTGCACCCGCCTGGCCCCGCTCGGTCTCGCCGTCGACACGATGCAGCCGTTCGAACGCACCTGGCCCGTGTGGGAATGGTCCGCGGTGCTTTATCTCGGCGCCTATGCGTGGACCGCTTTGGCGCCCTTCGTCGCCCGTTCGCAGTCGCGGTTGCGCGACTTTACCGTGACCGCACTTTGGGGCACGGCGTTCATCATCTGGTGTTTTCTGGTTTTCCCGTTCGTCTCCGCCGCGCGGCCGGTCGACGCGTCTTCCGCCTGGGGCGCCCTCCTGCGGCTCGATCGCCTCTACGACACGACCGCGTGCGCGTTCCCGTCATTTCATGTCTTCTGGGCGTTCGTGGCCGCGGACGTCTGGGGCGACCGCCTCGGCCGGCGGACCGGCCGCATCATCGCCGCGCTCATCGCCGCCAGTTGCGTGACGACCGGAGTGCATTCGCTCCTCGACGTCATCGCGGGCCTGCTCGCGTATCAGGCCGCCGCCCACCGCGACGCCATCTGGGCGAGGCTGCGCCGCGCCACCGAGCGCATCGCGAACTCCTGGCACGACTGGCGCATCGGCCCCGTGCGCATCATCAATCACGGCGCCTACGTGGCGGGCGCCACCCTGCTGGGCCTGTGGCTCGTGGGCTCGCTCCTCGGGCCGCAGTTTGCGCCGGCGATCATCGCCGTGGCCCTCTGCAGCCTGCTCGGCGCCGGTCTCTGGGGCCAATGGCTCGAAGCCTCCTCGCAACTCGCCCGGCCGTTCGGCTATTTCGGCGGGCTCTTCGGCGGCTGCGCCGGACTGCTCGTGGTGCAACTCTGGCGCGATGAAGGCTGGTATCTCGCCGGCGCCTTCGCGGTCGCCGCTCCGGTGATTCAAGCCGTCGGCCGCCTGCGCTGCCTCGTCCAGGGCTGTTGCCACGGCCGTCCAGCCGACGCATGGCTCGGTATCCGCTATCACCATCCGCTCTCGCGCGTCTGCAAACTCGCGAAACTCGACGGAGTCCCCATCCATCCCACTCCGCTCTACTCAATCGTCGGCAACCTCGTCATTTTCGGTCTGCTCGCCCGGCTCTGGATCGAACACACCGACATGGCGTTCATCATGGGCGCTTACCTGATCCTCAGCACCTGCGCCCGGTTCATGGAGGAAGGATACCGCGGCGAACCGCAAACCGCCCGCTGGGCCGGTCTGCCGATTTACCAATGGCTCGCGGTCGGCTGCCTTTTCGCGGGCCTCGCTCTCACCACCCTCCCCGCACCACCGCCCCCCGCTCCGGGCGGAGGAAGTTTCGCGCCCCTCCTCTATGCCCTCCCCATCGGCCTGCTCGTCTGGTTGGCGATGGGCGTGGATTTCCCCGATTCACCACGCCGGATGTCGCGCCTGGCCTGACACGCGCCCACCGTCCGCCCGCCTCCGCGCCGATCCCTTGGCCGCCGCGACCACAAGAAACGCCCTGCAAAAGCCTTTGACCGTCCCCCGTCCGCACCTTTGCCTCTCAGATTCTTCTTTCTCCCGCGCTCCTCTTCTCCTCCTTTTATTACCATGTCCGCCGTGAAACCCACCATCATCTACACCAAAACCGACGAGGCCCCCGCGCTCGCCACCTATTCGTTCCTGCCCATCGTGCAGGCCTTCACGAAGCACGCGGACATCAATGTGGAATTGCGCGACATCTCCGTCGCCGCCCGCATCCTCTCCAATTTCTCCGATCTCCTCCCGCCCGCCCAGCGCGTGCCTGACGCCCTCGCCGAACTCGGCGCCCTCACGCTCAAGCCCGAGGCCAACATCATCAAGCTCCCCAACGTCAGCGCCTCCGTCCCACAGCTAAAGGCCGCCATCGCCGAACTCCAGGCCAAGGGTTACGCCCTCCCCGATTTCCCCGAGATCGCCACGACCGACGCCGAGAAGGACGCCAAGACCCGCTACGCGAAAGTCCTCGGCTCCGCCGTCAATCCCGTCCTTCGCGAGGGCAATTCCGACCGCCGTGCCCCCAACGCCGTCAAGGCCTACGCCCGCGCCCACCCGCACTCGATGGGGGCCTGGTCGCCCACGTCCAAAACCTCCGTCGGCACGATGGGCCACGATGATTTCTTCTCCAACGAGCAGTCGGTCACCGTCCCCGCCGCCACCACCGTCCGCATCGAGTTCGTCCCAGCTCCCGCTCCCGCCGGCGCATCGCCCGAGGTCGTCGCTAAGGCGGCACAAATCGTCGTCCTCAAGGAAAAGACGCCCCTCAAGGCCGGCGAAATCTTCGACGCCACGTTCATGAACCGGAAGGCGCTCGGCGCCTTCTACGCCCAGCAGATCATGAAGGCCAAGAAGGACGGCACGCTCTTCTCGCTCCACCTCAAGGCCACGATGATGAAGGTCTCCGACCCCATCATGTTCGGCCTCTGCGTCCGCGTCTTCTGCAAAGACCTCTTCACGAAACACGCCGCCACCCTCGCCACCCTCGGCGTCGATCTCAACAACGGCCTCGGCGATCTCCTCGGCAAAATCGAAAAACTCCCCGCCGACCAAAAAGCCGCCCTCGAGGCCGACATCGCCGCCGTCTTCGCCTCGCGCCCCGCCGTCGCGATGGTCAACTCGGACAAAGGCATCACCAATCTCCACGTCCCCAGCGACGTCATCGTCGACGCCTCCATGCCCGCGATGATCCGCACCTCCGGCCAGATGTGGAACGCGCAGGGCAAGGGCCAGGACACCCTCTGCGTCATCCCCGACAGCTGCTACGCCGGCGTCTACGCGACCGTGATCGACTTCTGCAAAAAACACGGAGCCTTCGATCCGAAGACCATGGGCACCGTCCCGAACGTCGGCCTCATGGCGCAGGCCGCCGAAGAATACGGCTCGCACAACAAGACCTTCCAGGCCCCCGGCAGCGGCACCCTCCGCGTCGTCGACGACACCGGCAAAGTCCTCCTTGAGCACGCCGTCGAGACCGGCGACATCTGGCGCGCCTGCCAGACCAAGGACGCCCCCGTGCAGGACTGGGTGAAGCTCGCCGTCAACCGCGCCCGCCTCTCCGGCATGCCCGCCATCTTCTGGCTCGATGACAAACGCGCGCACGACAC
>CAJAYO010000606.1 GCA_903948415.1 uncultured Opitutia bacterium
CCCGGCCACCGGGCGTCGAAAAACTAAAATCACCTTCACCCAACGGGTGAATCACCTCCGTCGTCTTCGTCTGTGCCATAGCCTCCCAGTCGAGCACTTTCCTTCAAAATTTGAACCCTCAACTGCGGAATTTAGGTTTATTCAGGAACGTGTGATTGAGGCGGGCTAGGGAAAGCGCCCCGCCGTTTCGGAGCGATGAGGGGAGGCCTCAGCCGCCGGAGCGCGCGCCGCTGGCGGTGCTTTTGGTGGGCTGGTCGATTTTCGCGATGACGGTCGCCTGAGCGAGGAAGGCGGGGTCGATGGCGAGGCCCATGCCGGGGGTGGTGGGGACGCGGATACTGCCGTTGACGATTTTGAAATCGGGGGTGAACCATGACAGCGATTTTTGCGGGGCGCGCCACGGGTATTCCATGAAGGGCGTGGCGTTCGGCGTGCACGACGCGAAGTGGAGGATGTTCACGGAGGTCGCGCCCGTCTGCGTGTTGTGGGGGACGATGGTCTGGCCGATTTTTTCGGCGAGGCGGGCGACCCGTTTGGCGCGGATGAGGCCGCCGTTGTAGTTGAGGTCGGGCTGGACGATTTGCATCACGCCGTGGCGGAGGGCCCAGTCGAATTGCCAGAGGCTGTAGTTCTGTTCGCCGTAAGCGATGGGGATGCGGAGGGCCTTCGCGACGGCCTGGGTTTCGGAAAGTTCCTCGTAGGGGCAGGGTTCCTCGAAGAAGGCGAAGTTGAGCTCTTCGAGCAGGCGGCCGATGCGGATGCCGTGGGGGACGTCGTAGGAGCCGTTGGCGTCGGCGTAGAGGGTGAGCTTGTCGCCAAGATTTTTGCGGGCGAGGCGGAGGAGTTTTTCGGTGCGGCCGGGATAGACGTCGAGGTTGCGGCTCATGCGGCCGCCGATCTTGAACTTCACGGCCTTGGCGCCGGTGGCGGCGACGCCGCGTTCGTAAACGGCGACTTCCTCCTCGGCGGACAGGAGGCGGTCGGAGCCGGAGAGGTAGACGGGGATTGCGGGGCGGACGACGCCGCCGAGGAGCGCGCCCACGGGTTTGGCGGCGATTTTGCCGAGCATATCGAGGAGGCTTTGCTCGATGTAGGCGACGCAGCACCAGAACGGGATGCTCGCGAGTTTGTAGTTGGCGCGGTAGACGTCGTCGATGAGCGACTCAAGCTGGCGGGCGTCCTGGCCGATGAAACGCGGGGCGACGAGGTGCTCAAAAATGGGGATAAAATCTTCGATCTGCTTGGTGCCGGTGATGCCGACGGCGCCGTCGGTGGAGCGGGTGCGGACGAAGACGTTTGCGCCGTTTTTGAGCATTTCGACCGACGCGATTTTGACGGGCGAGGTGAATTGCCCGGGCAGGTTGAACATCGGCTGCTCGGCGGCGCGGACGAGCGGCGGATCGCCGGCGGCGGGTGGGGCGGAGGCGGCGACCGGGGTGGGCGAGGAATCGGCGGCGCCGGCGTGAGCGGCGGGGGGAAGCGAGGCGGCGAGGGAGGCGCTGCCGGTGAGTTTAAGCCAATCGCGACGGGTGAGGGGCATGGGGCGGAGGGGAGGAAGTGAGCAGACGGGGCCGAGCTTTCGGGCGTGAATTTGAAACCTGCCGCTTGGTCAAACGAGGCGGCTGCGCCAATAGTCCGGCCGCTGACGGTTGTGGGCGAGGGCGAGAATCCAAACCGTGTCCGGAAGGACGAGGTCGAAAACCGTGGAGCGAAAGCGCCTGAGGTGGTGCTTTCGAATCGGTGGCACGCGATGAAACGGGAAACCTTCGGGACGCTCTTCACTTTCGCGAACGGCAGGGCGCGTTCGAGCTCCAAGGTCGAGACCGAGACCAGCGGATTTCGTCTGGTAAAACGCGACCGCGGCTTTGAGTTCAGCCTCGGCGTCTTCGTGGAATAGGGCCGGCTTCACCGACGGTGTTGAGCGCGAATCTCGGAGAATACGTCGGCGGCAGGGCGACCCTGGGCGGTGCCGGATTCAACGTCGCGCAGACGGCGCTGCAATCCGGCGTCCCACGCGGTTTGGGCGTCGGAGGCAGCGGGGCCGTCGATCGAGTCGATCAAGCGCCGGGCGATCTTCGCTCGCTCCGACTCCGCTAGGGCGAGGGCGGCTATGCCCCTCAAAATTACCGAATCAGCGAAGCGGGGGGGCGAGCCTGGCGATGCGATCCTTTGCCTCCCTCCACCGCGGCGAATCTGGCGGATTCCAGGTCCGCGATGAGCTGTCGGATTTTGCGCGGCATGAGACGGAATGAGGCCGGCGGCTAGAGATGGGAAATCTCCTCGGTGCGGAGGCAGGCGACGTCGCGGCCGGGTTCGAAGGGGGCGA
>CAJAYO010000607.1 GCA_903948415.1 uncultured Opitutia bacterium
ATGTGGCGCTGGCCACGCTGAGGAAACGACGGGAGGCCGGCCCCGGGAGCACGCCGTGAGGCGGACGTTCCGGCACCGACCCGCTCACCCCGGTGCCGGGGACCGCGCAATTTCCACAAAGACCGGCGCCGTTTGACCGCTCACAAAAGGAGACCCAACCGCGTTCCGACCCGACCAACCGCCTTCACGCCAGCCGGCCCGACTCTTGCCATGAACCCGCTACCGGACCTTGCCACCAACGCGCTCCTCCTTCCCTGCGGCACCGACTGTGCCTACGCCACACCGCTGATGGGTCGGGCGGGCGAATGGGTGCACTGCGCCCAGCCCGACCGGGACCGCTACGTCGCGCGCGAGAGCCGCGAGTGCAGCTGTTTCCGTCCGCGCCGCCCGCGCCCCGCGACGCCGCGCGCCTCCTGAACGCCTGCGCCGGGCGCCCGCGCCGGGATCCCTGCGCGTGGCCCGTCCAAGAGGGTCGGGCCGCGGCGTTTTCCCCGGCCGCGAGACTTGCGCCGGAGGAGGGAATCGGGTGCCTGTCCTCATCGCCGCCATGAATATCTCCACTGAAGCGAGCTTCTGGGACCACCGCTACGCGTCACAAAACTACGTATACGGCACCGCACCCAACGCTTTCGTCGCGGCGATGGCGGCGCAAATTCCGGCCGGGCCGGTGCTCTGCCTCGCCGAAGGCGAAGGGCGGAACGCCGTGTTTTTCGCGCAACTCGGCCACCCGGTCACCACGGTTGACCAATCCTCCGTCGGCCTCGGGAAGGCCGCGCGACTCGCGGCCGAACGGGGCGTGCCGCTCACCACCGTCGTGGCGGACCTCGCGGACTATGCGATCGAACCGCACGCGTGGGCCGGCATCGTCGCGACGTTTGCGCACCTCCCGCCGAAGCTGCGCCGCACCGTGCATGCGCGGGTCGTCGCGGGATTGCGGCCGGGCGGCAGGTTCATCCTCGAAGCCTACACGCCCGCGCAGCTCGCCCACGGCACGGGCGGGCCGAAGGACGTGGAACTCTTGATGACGCTCGCCGCGCTCCGCGTTGAGCTCGCAGGGCTGGAATTTCTTCACGCCTGCGAATGCGAACGCGAGGTCATCGAGGGCACCGGGCATACCGGGCGCGGCGCGGTCGTCCAAGTCTGCGCGCGGAAGCCGGACGGAGCGGACTGAGGTCGGGTCCCGGGGCTACTTCGCGCGCAGCAATTCGACGAGTTCATAGGGCTTCTGGCCGTTGGCGGAAGCGAGATCGCGGAGCGTCTGCGTATCCTCGAACTTGAGTCCTTTCGCGGTCAGCCGGGCGCGGGCGGCGGCGGGGTCGAGGCCTTCGTCGGCGCAAAACTGCGCGAGCGTTTTCCAACCGAGCCCGCCGCCGGCTTTGCCTTCGACGTGCTCACCGGCGGCTTTCGGCGCCGTCATGATGATGTCGTAGACTTGCTGCGCGGAGAGTTTCGCGGGTTCGGCGATGTCGCGCACGACCGTCTCGGCCGTGAAACCCGTGACGCCTTTCGCGGTGAGGCGCGCGGTCGCAGCGGTGAGGTCGACGCCGCCTTTTTGGGCGAGCGCCGCGAGCGTGAGCAGCTCGGCGTGCGGGAGCGGCGCGCGCTCGGCGGGGCGCTCCCAGCTTTCCTTGAACGACTCGTTCCACGCGAGGAGCGAGGAGAACGGCGGCACACCGGCGCGCGTGCCGCCGAAGATCCCGGCGCAGATCGCCGCCGCGACCGCCCACTCGGCCCGAAAGCCGAGCGTGCGGGTGGCGCGATTCTTCAGATAGTTCAGCAACGGCCCCCAGTTGAAGAACCCGTGCACGGCCGTCATCGCGAGGAAGAGCACGCCGAACCAGAGGTGGAGCGCGCCCCAGTCGCCCTTGCGCAGACCGAGGAGCGTCCAGTTCGTCCAGTTCGCCACGCGGCCGGGTGGCGAGAGGAAGAGCATGATGCCGCTGAGTGCCATCATCGTGAAACCGAGGGCCAGCAGCACGCTCGTGAGCGCGCGCCACTGGAAACGGGGGGCGGTCGGGGCTTGCATGGCGGAGGCAGGTTGACGGTGAACGCCGGAGGAGAAGGCGGCTCAGCGGCCGCCCCGATAGCCGCGGCCGGCGTTGCTGGGATTTGCGGGAGCCGGCGTGGCCGGACAGGTGCCGAGGCAGTCGGCTCCGGAGGCGCCGTTGCCGCCGCCCATCCCGTAGCCTTTGCCCAGGCCGCCCCGACCGGGCGCCGCGCTGGTCATCGTCGCGAATTCTTCGGCGGTGAGGACCTGCGGCTGATACGTGACGCCGGCCGCGGCGAGATTGCGGACGAAGGCGCCGAGGTGGTTGACGGAGGCGCTCGCGAGATTGGCGATGACGGCCTTCGAACCCTCGTCCGTGGCCTGCGCCGAGAGGCGGCGGAGATCGGCGATGTCCGTTTCCTCAATCAACGCACCGGCCCCCAGGGCTCCGGTGGCCGAGCCGTTCACGAGGACGAGGAGTTGGTCGTAGAACGCCTGGAGGTC
This sequence comes from uncultured Opitutia bacterium, assembly GCA_903948415.1. Classification (GTDB taxonomy): domain Bacteria; phylum Verrucomicrobiota; class Verrucomicrobiia; order Opitutales; family Opitutaceae; genus GAS368. The sequence goes on from CAJAYO010000607.1 coordinate 2,492, forward strand.
GGCGGTGACGTAGACGCCGGCATTCGCGGGGGGCGGCAGCACGCCGACCGTGGCGGCAAGCTGCGTAACGGCGGCGGCATGACGCGCCTCGGATTCGGCGATGTTGGCAAACACGCGGAGATTCCAGCGCGCGGCGGCCGCGGCGTAGATGTCGTGCGCGACGCGTTCCTCTTCGATGGCGAAGATGAGCTGGGCCGAGGAGAGCGTGGTCGGGGTGGCCAGCGTGAGGGCATTCAGCGGACACGCGGCGTTGCTGCCATCGGCGGGGCAGGTGGCGGCGGGAGTCGGCGTGGGGGCGGGCGCAGGCGGAACAGGGGCGCCTGGGCGATTTTGGGCGCCGAAGGCGACGAGCGGGAGAACGAGGAGGAGGCTGAGTTTGGTTTTCATGGGTGAATTTGGTTCACCCCGTTACACCCCGGAAAACCGCGGGCATTACACGCCCCGCGCGGGTTTTTTTATTCGGTAATATTCGCCGCGATCCGGGGTGTAATGGGGCGGATGAAAATCCAACAAAACATGAAAACCAAAATTATCCTCGTCAGCGTTCTCCTCAGCGCGGGTCTCGTGACCAGCGCTTTCGCCGCCCAAGGTCGGGGCAACAGCTCAGCGGGTCGCGGCACCAGCAGTGGGGCCGGCTCCGGCCGCGGCACGGCGCAGCCCAGTGCGAGTTGCGATCAAACCGGCCCCGGACAGGGCACGCCGCTCCGCGACGGGTCCGGCAAAGCGACGGCCCCGGGCAAAGGCGCGAAAGACGGCACGGGCAACCGGGCCAACTGCCCCGTCCCGCCGGCAAAATGAGCGCGGCATAACCCCCCAAGCGCCCTGCGGCGGAGCCCTCAAAGCTCCGCCGTTTTATTGTGCCACCAGCGCGAGGAGGAGCCGTGGACCACGTGTACGTGCTGCAGCCGGGACCTTCCTCGGTCGAATTCACGGAAACGGGGATCTGCGGGCCGCGGCCCGGGTGCATCGCCCCATTCCGGCCCCCCTCGCGACCTGGGCTGGAAAGCCCCTGCCACGGGCCACGAGCTTTCCTGCCCGTGGGTTTGCGCGAAAACGGCGAAGCGCCCCTTGCGGGTTGACCGGGGAACGATGCACCCGCCCGCCAGGGGGGCGTTTTCCCCGCGGGCCGACGATCTGGCGACCTCGCGGCCAGACCCTCCCCGCCATGTCCGAATCCGCCAGCCAAGCCGTCTTCCGCAGCTACGCGTCGCAAGACGCGGCAGCGGGGCGGCGCAGGCGCGGCTCGAAGGTTTTTCTCGGATCGAGTGGAAGCTCGCGGCGCAGCGGACGCATGCAATGGCCGAGGGCGCGCCGTTTCTGCTGCCCGTGGGGATCGACGAACCGAAGGATCGCGAGGCACTCGGGCCGAAATCGTTTCTGAGTGTGCCGTGGACCCGCGGGCCGGGGCTCAAAGTCGTCGGCCGCGCCTCGGCGCTTTCGTTCAAGGGCAAGCCGACCTCGATCCCGGAAATCGCGCGGCAACTCGGCGTGACGCAGCTCGTCGACGGCACGGTGCTGCAGGAAGGGCCGACCGTGCGCATCACGGCGAAACTCATCACGGCCGACGGCTTTGATGGGTGGGGCCCCACACACTCGACCGCCCGCGGTCGACCAGGTTCGCCCTGCACGCCGCGGTGGCCAGGCTCATCGCGAAAAAGCTTCCGCGCAAACGCGGGGTGAGTTCCGCCGCGTCGCCCGCCGCGGTGAATCCGCGGGCCCTCGAACTGTCCGGGCAAGGCGGCACGACGAGGAATCGGCGGACGCCGGCGGGCGACGCTCCGGCCGCACGCGCGTTGCGGTCAACGCGCTCCACCTCGATCGGGCCCGTGCGAAAGGGAGCGGGGCAGACTGGGCGGAGCTGGGGGGTGCGGCGGCGAACTATTTTTTGGCGGGTTTGGCTTTCAGGTAGGCTTCCACGAGGTCGCGACGGTAGCGCATTTTTTCGTCAGGGCTCAGCGTCTGGAGCTTGGCCTGGATCTCGGCGTGGCGCTCGGGCGTGGCGTGCTGCATCATCTCGCGCCAGCCGGTTTGGATTTCGGCGGGCATGCCGCCCCAGCCTTGACGGAGCTGGAGACGCTGCTGCTCCGGCAGCTGGCGAAAGGCGGCGATTTCGGTGCGCAGCGTGGCGCGTTGGGCGGGGGTCATCGCCCGGAGGCGCGCGATCACGGCTTCCATTTGGGCGAGCTCGGCGTCGGAGAGATTCAGGAACTGTTCGAGCGCGGCGAGTTCGCTGGCGGAGGACGCTGCGGCGGGCGAGCTCGCGGGGGCCGGGGGCGTTTGCGCGGCGAGCGGGGCGGCGAGCAACGCGAGGGCGAGGCCGAGGCAGGAGAGCGTTTTCATGGAGGGAGGAATTCAACCGCGGGGCTGGGCGGGGAGGTGGAGGAGCGCGTCGCGGTTTTCGGCGACGAGGAGGGAGCGGGCGGGTTGGAGCGCGGCGTCGAGGGCGATCAGTTCTTCGAAGGTGACGGGGCCGGGCGCGGCGGGCACCGGCGGACTCTGGCGAAGCACGAGGACGACGGCGAGCGACGCGGCGGCGAGCGTGGGCAGACCGGGCCAGAGGAGCCAGCGGAGCCAGGCGGTGAGGGCACGCGGGCGGGGGCCGGCGAGTTTGCCGCGGAGAGTGCGCCAGCGCTGCTCGAACTCGGGCGAGGTGCGGCGGAGTTGGCTGCCGAGGAGGCGGTCGAGGTCGGCGTCGGAGGGCGGGCGGGAGTCGTCGGAGTTCATAGCGAGGAGTGCATGAGCGCTTTGAGGTGTTGGCGGGCGCGGTGGAGCTGAACGCGGAGCGCGTTGGCGGTGAGGCCGAGCGTCGCGGCGGCAGTGGGAGGGTCGAGGTCCTGCTGGTGGACGAGAAGGAGCAGCGAGCGCTGCGCCTCGGGGAGCTGCGCGAGGGCGCGTTGGAAAATTTCCTCGAGCTCGGTGGCGCGGCGGGCGTCGTCGCTCTCGGGCGCGGCCACGTAGTCGAAGGCCTCGGGGGGGAGCATTTGCACGGGTTTGCGCCGGCGGCGGCGCAGCTCGTTGAGGAGGAGGTTGCGCGCGATGTGAAAGAGAAACGTGGTGAACGCGGCGCGGCGCTCGTAGCGGGCGGCGGACCGGTGGAGGCGCACGAAGACCTCGAGGGTGAGGTCCTCGGCTTCGGGCAGGGAGCCGAGCGAGCGGTAGAAAAACGCGAGGAGCGGCTTCTTCCATTTGTCGAAGAGCTCCTGCCACGCGCGCTGGTCGCCGGCGGCACCGCGGGCGAGGCGGTCGGCGTCTGCGTCGGCGACTTCGGGGGCGGGCGCGGGATCGGACGCGGCCGCCGCGCTGAGGACGCGGAGCAGCCAATCGACGGGAGCGGGAAATGGGCAGACGAAGTTCACCGATGGGAGAAACCCCGGGGGCGGGCGGATATTACCGGCGGGGCGAAAAAAAGCGGCACGGCCGGGCGGCGGCGTTGGCAGAATTCCCGGGAGGCGTGGGCGGCGGCCATCTGCGAAGCAAAACAGGATACGCCGGGCGGGCGAACCCAGAATTGGCGGCGCGGGTGACGCGGGGAGGAGTTCCGTTTCCGGCAGGGCTCGGGAGGATGGGCGCGTGGCAAGCGGCCTGTTCCAGTGCGCGTTCAAGCAGAGACGACCGCCCGGGAAATTCACCGGGCGACTTGCAGCGGACGGGAAAATTCCTTCCCGTTCAGCGCATGACGACGCCCGCCCCGGCCAAACCCAGCTTCATCAACCGGTTTCTCGGCGGCGTCGAACGCGCCGGCAATGCCCTGCCCCACCCGGCCACGCTCTTCGTGGGGCTTGCGGCCCTCGTCGTCGTGGTGTCGTGGATTTGCCATACGCTGGGCGTGACGGTCACCAATCCTGCGAGCGGCAAAGTCGTGGCAGCGGTGAACCTGCTCTCGGTTGAAGGTGCGCAGCGGATGATCCTGGAGCTGACGCGCAACTTTCTCGCGTATCCGCCGCTCGGCATCTCGCTCGCGTGTTTGCTGGGCATCGGCATCGCCGAGTACTCCGGGCTGATGGGAGCGATGTTGCGGTTGGTGGTGCTGCAATCGCCGGCGAAGCTGATCACGCCGATGGTCGTGTTTGCGGGCGTGATGTCCAACGCGGGCAGCGAGGTCGGCTACGTGTTGCTCATTCCGCTGGCGGGCGCGCTGTTTCACACGCTCGGGC
>CAJAYO010000608.1 GCA_903948415.1 uncultured Opitutia bacterium
CCGACCTCCTCGTAAAACGCGATCACCGCCGGCACGCCGTAGCTCCCCTTCCACGAATATCCCGTTTGCCGCTCCGGCGAGAGATCCTCGACGCGATAATGGTAGTTTCCGTCGCGGTCGCCATAGATGGGTTTGTTCGTCCCGAGTTCATACATCCGCGCCCACGTGCCCGGCGCGATGGCCGAGCGCCGATACCACGCAATCGCCCGCGGCAACGGTTCGAGAAACTTTTTCTCACCACTCTCGAGATACAAATCCACGAGGAGCCGCATCGCCCCCGCGCCTTCGTTGGAGCACACACTCGGCGGCTCAAACGCCCGCGCCCACGCCGGCTCCATCTGCGCATTGTATTGCTGCGCCCAGCCCGGCTGCGGTTCCGGCAACTGCGCCGCAATCAGAAAATCCCCGCCGCGCAACGCCGCCGCCCGATACTCCGGTTGGCCGAGCCGTTTCGCCGCCTCGAGCAGCGTGATCACACAGTCGCGGTGCGTGTTATCGTTCAGCGTAGCGTGCCCGTAGTAATTCTCCTTTTGGTGCGTGCGCGACCAGACCGCCGGAAAACTCGCCGCCTTCACCGGATGGGTCTGCGGATCCGCCGGCACGCCCGCCCACCGCTGCGGCCAACCACCGTTGGGCAACTGCGCCGCCATCAGCTTCGCCAGCCCGTAGTCCCGCGCCTCGCGGATGCGCCCGTCCCGCGCCTCGCTCGAACCCTTGCTCGCGTCCGCCACCGCCAGCAACAACCGCAGCGCACTCTGCGTGTTGTCGTCGTCAAACGTCGAAATATTCCGCCGCTTCGCCGCATCCGCGGCGGAGAGCTTGCCCCCATCGCTCCGCCGATACCAGCGCAGGCTCTGCTGCGGATCGAAATCCACGAGGTAATCCCACCCGCCCGACTCCAACTGCCCCACCGCCAGCGCATCCGCCGCCGCCTTCGCCGCCTCGAGGTAGCGCGCATCTTGGGTCACCTCATGGGCCCGCAAAAACGCCATGCCCACCGACGGCGTGCCCGGCGGCTGCACCCAAATCTGCGTCGCAGTCGCGGGGTTCTCGCCCGCCCGCTCCTGCAAATTGGCCGAGTAGCGCCACAAGTATCCGCCCTCGGTCGCAATCGACCGCATAAACGTCGTGGCCTTCTCCATCGTCGCCCGCGCCTCCGTCGCCAGCGGCTCCGCCGCCCGCAGCGCAGGACCTGCGGTCACCGCGAGGCCAAGACCCACCGCCATCAGCGAAAAAAGTTTCATGGTCCGGTCAGCCTTGTTTTGCATCGCCCGAAAGCAACCAATCGCCACGCTCCTTCGTCCTTCCCCCGGTCCCTCCTCCCTCCCCATGAAACGACTCACGCTCCTCCTCGCCGCCCTCTGCACGTTCGCCTCCGCCGCCTCCGCCCAAGATTGGGCCAAAGCCCGCCTCGAAAAATCCCCGCGCCACCTCGAGTGGGTCACGCTCAAACACGGCTCCCGCGAAGTGAAGGCCTTCGTCGGCTTCCCCGAGGTCAAAACCAAAGCCACCGCCGTCGTCCTCATCCACGAAATCTTCGGCCTCTCCGATTGGATGCGCAGCATGGTCGATCAGTTCGCCGAAGCCGGCTACATCGTCATCGCCCCCGACTTCCTCTCCGGCACCGGCCCCAATGGCGGCGGCACCGACTCCCTCGGCGGCGGTGACAACGTCCGGGGAAAAATCCAAGGCCTCGACCAAAAACAGATCGACGCCGACCTCGACGCCGCCGTCGCCTACGCGAAGAAACTCGACGCCTGCAACGGCAAGGTCGTTGTCGGCGGCTTCTGCTGGGGCGGCGCGAAAACCTTCCTCTACGCCACGCACAATCCCGCCATTCAGGCCGGCCTCGTCTTCTACGGTTCGTCCGCGAAACCCGAAGACATGGGCAAAATCAAAGCCCCTCTCTACGGCTTCTACGCCAGCAACGACGCCCGCATCAACACCGGCCTGCCCGCCACCATCGAGGGCATGAAAACCGCCGGCAAGACCTTCGACCCCGTCACCTACGAGGGCGCCGGTCACGGCTTCATGCGCGCCGGCGAAGACCCCGCCGGCAGCCCCGAAAACAAAAAGGCCCGCGCCGACGCCTGGGTCCGCCTCAAAGCGATCCTCGCCAAACTCTGACCGAGGCAGGGCGGGTCTCCAACCCGCCCTTTTTTTGCGCCCGCACCCACCCCCCTTGATTTACCGATGAGGTGAATCTTCCTCCCCGAAAAGTCGGCGAAGACTCGCGTTCCCTCCCTGCCTTTATCCGCGCCCGCCGCAAAATCCGCGGCCAAAAAAACTCCCCCATGCGCCTCGTCCCCGCTCTCCTCTCTTTCACCCTCACTTTCCCTTTCACTCTCCCACTCACGTCCCACGCCCAAACGCCCTCACCCTCCCCGCCCACCGCGCCCGCCCCCGTCCCGAAAAAAATCCCCGCCCCGGGCCTTTCCCTCACCACCGCCGACCGCGCCGAACTCACCGCCGGCACCGCCGCCCTCCGCGCCGAGCTCGACGCCCTCGCCCGCGACCTCTCGTCCCCCGCCGACGCCCGCCTCCTCGCCCTCCTCCCCGACGTCGAGATCTTCCCCAAAGCCGTCGCCTGGTCCCTCGCCGACGACACGTTCTACTCCCCCAAAGAAATCGCCTTCGCGAAACACCTCCTCGCCGAAGGCCGCGAACGCGCCGCGCAGCTCCGCAAAAAAAACGCTCCATGGCTCCACGCCCGCGGCCTCATCGTCCGCGGCTACCGCTCGAAACTCGACGGCTCCGTCCAACCCTACGGCCTCGTCATCAATCTCGACGTCGATCCGTCGGTCCCGACGCCGCTGATGGTTTGGCTGCTGGGCCGCGGCGAGAAACGCACCGAGCTCGCCTTCCTCGCCGAGCGCGAAGCCGGCCCGCCCCAGCTCACCCCCAAGGGCGTCGTCACCCTCATCCCCTACGGCCGTTTCTGCAACGCCACCAAATTCGCCGGCGAAGTCGACGTGATGGAAGCGCTCGCCGCCGTTCGCGCCCACTACGCCATCGACCCGCTCCGCATCGCCGTCGCCGGCTTCTCCATGGGTGGCGGCAGCACGTGGCACCTCGCGCCCCACTACTCCGGCCTTTGGTGCGCCGCCTCACCCGGCGCCGGTTTCGCGGAAACCCCCATCTTCACCAAGGCCCTCGCCCCCGGCAAAGAAACGCGCCCCGCCTGGGAGCAACTCCTGTGGCGCCACTACGAGGCCACGGGCATCGCCGCAAATTTCTTCAACCTTCCCACCCTCGCCTACACGGGAGACAAAGACGGCCAGAAAGAAGCCTCCGATCTCATGGCCGCCGCCTTCGCCAAAGAAGGCCTGAAACTGGCGCGCTACATCGGCCCCGACACCGCCCACAAATACCACGACGCCACCAAGGCCGAACTGACCCAACGGTTCGAATCCCTCATTGCCCAAGGCCGCGATCCGAGCCCCCGTGAAGTCTGGCTGCAAACCTACACCCTCCGCTACCCCGAGTCCGCGTGGGTCCGCATCGAGGGCCTCCGCGAGCATTGGCAACTCGCCGAAGTCCGCGCCACCCAGCACGACAGCCTGCGCCTCGAGGCCCACACAAAAAATGTCACCGCCGTTTCCTTCCCGGGCGCCAATGCCACCACCGTCGTGCTCGACGGCCAGACCGTCCCCGCCGCCGATGCCACGCTCCACTTTCATCGCTCCGGCGACACGTGGCGCGCCGGCCCCGCCTCCGGCCTCCGCAAATCCCCCGGCCTCACCGGTCCCGTCAACGACGCTTTTTTCGAGCCATTCGTCTTCGTCCGTCCCTCCGGGAAACCGCTCAACCCCGAGCTCGGCACCTGGGTCGAAAGCGAGCTCACCGCCGCCCGGCACCTCTGGCGCGACGTCTTCCGCGGCGACACGCCCGTCATCGCCGACACCGCGCTCACCGACGCCGACCTCGCATCCAAAAATCTGATCCTCTGGGGCGACCCCACTTCGAACAAAGTCCTCGCGAAGCTCCTCGCCACCGGAAAACTCCCGCTCACCTGGGACGCGAAATCCCTCACCTTCCGCGGCCAGACCTACCCTTCCGCGAACCACGCCCCGATTTTCATCTTCCCCAATCCGCTCAACCCCGCGCGCTACATCGTCCTCAACAGCGGCATCGACTTTCGCACCGAAGGCTACGGCAACAACGCCCACCAAACCCCCAAGCTCCCCGACTGGGCCGTCGTCGATCTCCGCACGCCCCCCGGCCCGCGCTGGCCCGGCAAAATCGTCAACGCCGGCTTCTTCGACGAAGAATGGAAGTAAGCTAAACCAAACCGCGTCACAGAGACCCCGGAGACTCAACCCGAGTCCACGGAGCTTTCCTCTGTGACCTCCGTGCCTCCGCCGTGACCTCGGTGTCTCGTTGGGAGAGCGTTAGAATTAATTTTTATTTCACCATGCGTGCCTCCCGCCAATTTATCCTTCTCGCCTCCGTCCTCTTCGCCCTTCCCCCGCTCCCGGCATCGACCCTCCGCACCGTCGCCGGCACCGGCCTCAAGGGCTTCTCCGGCGACGCCGGCCCGGCCACGGCGGCCCAGCTCAACAACCCCTTCGGCGTCGTCCGCGGCCCCGACGGCCATCTCTGGTTCTGCGAATACGGCGGCCAGCGCATCCGCGCCATCTCTCCTTCCGGGGTCATCCGCACCGTCGTCGGCCACGGCACCACCGGATATGCCGGCGACGGCGGCCCCGCCCTCGCCGCCTCGCTCAATCTCCCGCACGAACTCCGCTTCGATCGCGCCGGCGACCTCTACTTCGTCGACATGCAGAACCACGCCGTCCGCAAAGTCGTCCTCTCCACCGGCATCATCACCACCATCGCGGGCACCGGTAAACCCGGCTACTCCGGCGACGGCGGCCCCGCCACCGCGGCCCAGCTCAACCAACCCCACAGCCTCCAATTCGACCCCGCCGGCGATCTCTACATCTGCGACATCCGCAACCACGTCATCCGCAAAATCACCACGAAGACCGGCGTCATCTCGACCTTCGCCGGCACCGGCAAACCCGGCGACACACCCGACAACGCACCCATCGCCGGCACTCCCCTCCGCGGCCCGCGCACCCTCGACTTCGATGCCGCCGGTCACCTCTGGCTCGCCACGCGCGAAGGCAACCAAGTCTTCCGCTTCGACCTCGCCGCCGGCCGTATTTCCCACATCGCCGGCACCGGCAAAAAAGGTTTCACCGGCGACGGCGGCCCCGCGAAACTCGCCACCCTCGCCGGCCCCACGGGCCTCACCCTCGGACCCGACGGCACCGTCTACCTCGTCGACACCGAGAACCACGCCATCCGCGCCATCGACCCGCGCACCCACGTCATCTCCACCCTCGTCGGCATGGGCAAACCCGCCGACGGCCCCGATGGCGACAGCCCCCTCACCGCCGGCCTCGCCCGCCCCCATGGCATCTGGGTCGACCCCGACGGCACCGTCTTCATCGGCGACTCCGAAAACCACCGCCTCCGCTCCCTAAAGTAAGGCGGACTTCCGTCCGCCCCTCGCCCAGAAAACCAGCCACGACCG
>CAJAYO010000609.1 GCA_903948415.1 uncultured Opitutia bacterium
GCCGCGTCGCACGGGGCACGACCCGGTGCATCGTCACGGTTCGTGCTCGCCCCCTTTCCTCCGCATCCCACCATCGGCGTCTCCCTCTGCGTCATGCGTTACCCTCTGCGCCTCGCCCTCCCTGCCCTCGCCCTCCCTGCCCTGGCCCTCTCTGCCCTCGTCGCCCACGCGCCAGCCTTCGCGGCGGAACCGCCTGTCACCCTCGCCCAAGTCGTCGTCACCCCCAGCAAGTTCGGCGTCGCCGAGGAACGCACCCACGTCGGCGCCACGCTGACCGGCGCCGAACTCGAAACCCTCCCGCAGGTCGGCGACGATCTTTTCCGCTCCATCGCGCGTCTCCCCGGACTCGCCGCCGACGATTTCACCGCCCGTTTCTGGGTGCGCGGTGCGCCCAACGGCCAGCTCCTCGCCCGCCTCGACGGCGTCGACCTCATCGAGCCGTTCCACCTCAAGGATGTCGACGGCGCGCTCTCCATCGTCGATCCCCAGACGATCAGCCGGCTCGATCTCACCACCGGCGGCTTCACCGCCGAATTTGGCAATCACCTCGCCGGCGTGCTGGTCATGGAAACCAAATCCGCGTCGACCGCGCACACGGCCCTCGGCCTCAGCCTGACCGGCATCGGCGGCAGCAACCAAGGCGTGTGGGCCAACCGCCAGGGCCGCTGGCTCGCGTCCGTCCGCCGCGGTTATCCGGACGTGGCCCTCCGCGCCGCCGGCCGCGACGACGATGTGACGCCACGCTACTACGATGTGTCCGCCCAGGTGGAATACCAGGTGGCCCCCGGTCACACCGTCTCCCTCCACGCCCTGCACGCGGGCGACACCCTGACCTACCAACGCACCAACAATCCGTCCCTCGAAAGCAGCTACGACTCCGACTACGTCTGGGGCCGCTGGCTGGGCGGATTCGGTTCCGAACTCAAGAGCGAGGCCGTCCTTTCCTACAGTCGCCTCGGTTGGAACCGCCGCGGCTTCGGATTGCTCGACGGATTCCCCTTTTCCCTGCGCGACCGGCGCCGGCTCACCGTCCTCGGCGCCCGCAACGACTGGTCGCTCGCCCTCGGTGACCGCGCCCTCGTCCGCGCCGGCGTCGAGGCCAAATCCGGTGACAGCCGCTACGACTACGCCCTTTCCCGCCAACACACGGTCGTCAGCGCGGGCCGCCAAATCATCGTCACCGAGAGCGTGAACGCCGCCCTCCGCCCCGACGGCGATTCGTTCGGGGCCTTCGTCTCGGCGCGCCTGCAGCCCTTCGCCGCGCTCGTCGTCGAGCCCGGCCTGCGCTTCGACCGCCAAAATTTCACGTCCGACTCCCAGGGCAGCCCGCGCCTCAACGCCGCGCTCACCCTCGGTCGCGCCACCCTGCGGGCCGCGTGGGGCGCCTATCGCCAACCGCAGGCTCTCCACGAACTCGCCGTCGCCGACGGGGACACGACCTTCCGCCGCGCCGAGCTGGCCGAGCACCGCATCCTCGGCGTCGAGTATCCCCTCGCGCGCGGCGTCAACCTCCGCGTCGAAGCCTACGAACGGCTCACCTCCCGCCTCCGGCCCCGCTGGGAAAATTTGGACAACGGCTACGACCTCTTCCCCGAAGCGCAATCCGACCGCGCCCGCCTCGACCCCAAGAGAGCGCGCGCCCGCGGAATCGAGTTCCTCCTCGCCGGACGCACGGGCCC
>CAJAYO010000610.1 GCA_903948415.1 uncultured Opitutia bacterium
CGCGTTTCCCGCCCCCGCGGATGTCGGGCCGCCGAGAATTTAGTTTCGCTGCGCGTCCCGCTGCGTCTTGCTCGGCGCCTGCCTATGAATCGTCGCCACTTTCTCACCCAGTCCGCCGGGGGCGTCGCCGCCGGGGCGGTTCTTCCCAGTCTCGCGCGCGCGGCTGAACCGGCCACTCCGCCGAAAGCCAGCACGGTTTACGTGCCGGGCCCGAAGCCGACGGCGGTGGTGCAGCCGGGCGAATTCGTCTTCGCCGCGGCGCACCTCGACCACGGGCATATCACGGGCATGTGCAGTGCGCTCATCGCCGCCGGCGCCACGCTGAAGTGGGTCTTCGAGCCGGATGAAAAAAAGCGGGGCGATTTCCTGAAGAAATTTCCCCGGGCCAAAGCGGCGCGTTCGCTCGACGAGATTTTCGCCGACCGGGACGTGAAACTCGTCGCCGCCGCCGCCGTGACGGCGGAGCGCGGGCCGCTCGGTTGTCGCGTGATGGAGGCGGGCAAGGACTACTTTGTGGACAAGGCGCCGTTGACGACGCTCGAGCAACTCGCGCAGGCGCGGGCGGTCGTCGCGCGCACCGGGCGGAAATATGGCGTCTACTACAGCGAGCGGCTGACCTCGGAGGCGGGGATGTTTGCGACCGACCTGGTCAAGAGCGGCGTGCTCGGTCGCGTCGTGCAAGTGGCGGGCTTCGGTCCGCATCGGCTCAACAAGGCGACGCGCCCGGCGTGGTTTTTCGAGCGCGCCAAATTCGGTGGCATCCTCTGCGACATCGGCAGCCACCAGTGCGAGCAGTTCCTGACCTACAGCGGGGCGACGGAGGCGAAGGTGGTGCACGCGGCGGTCGGCAATTTCGCGAACCCCGAGACGCCGGAGTTTGAGGACTTCGGCGAGGCCACGTTCATCGGGAACAACGGCGCGACGAACCAGATTCGCGTCGACTGGTTTACGCCCGACGGCTTGAGCACCTGGGGCGACGGGCGGACGTTTATTCTCGGCACGAAGGGCTACATCGAGCTGCGCAAATACGTGAATGTGGGCCAGGCCAAAGGGGGCGACCACGTATTCCTCGTCGACGGTCAGGGCGAGCATTACATCCCGGTGGCCGGCAAAGTCGGCGCCCGGTTTTTCGGCGAATTCATCCTCGATTGTCTCCACCGTACGGAGAAGGCGATGACCCAGGCGCACGCGTTCAAGGCGGCGGAGCTTTGCATCCAGGCGCAGAACGCCGCCGTGCGTCTGACGTAGGCGCCGCGCGGATTTACGGCACTTCGTAAACCTCGACGAGCGCTTCGCCGACGGTCGCGCCGGCCCCGGACACCTGCACGGTATAGCTGCGGCCGGCGGCGAGGGTGACGACGACGGCGGAGTCTTTGCTGCCGACCGGCAGGGGAAACGCGCCGACTTGGCCGAACACCGGGGCGAGCGTGGCGTCCCAGTTATCATTGGACGCGAGGCGGCCGGCGGTGTCGGTGACTTCGAGCTGGGGATCTGCGAGCACACCGCTCACGCCGAGGTCGGCGAGCGTGGGGCCGACGGCCCGGATGAGGACGCGTTGGTTACCGGTGCCGGCGACGTAGAAACCGGCGATCAGGATGTCGGCTCCGGTGCCCACGCGGTTGCGGGCGGAGAGGTTGACGAGGCGGGCGGCACTGCCCGTGGCGGCATCGTAGCCCTCGACGAGCACGACGCCACCGGAGGTCCCGGTCACCTGCACGGTGTGCGCGCCGACGAACGATCGCTGGAGTGCGGCATCGCGACTCGCCGCGGCAAACGGAAACGCACCCACGGCCGCGAACGCCGGGGCGAGGGCGGCAGGCCAGTCATTGTTGTCGGAGAGTTTGGTGGAGATGCGGTAGAGTTCGAGCCGCGGATCGGTCATCGCGCCGGCGAGGCCGAAACCGGCGAGGGCGGGGCCGGCGGCACGCAGGAGAAGGTCCTTCGGGCTGCCGTCGCCGCCCACGACGAAGCCGACGATCACGTTTTGACCCGGGGCGAGCGTGGTGCGGAGAGAGACGTTGGAGAGCCAGGCGGCCGGGTTGACGGTGAGCCGGGCCGCGAGGCTGCTGACGGAACCGGCGGGCGTGGTGACGACGACGGAGTAGGCGCCGGCTTGCGCGGCGGTGACGGCCGGGAGCGTGAAGGCGGGGCGCGTGGTTCCCGGGAGCGGTGTGCCGTTGAAATACCATTGATAGGATTGCGCGGGAGGCGTCGAACCGGAGAGCGCCGGATTGACGAGGAAACTGGCCGGCGCGCCGGCGGTGACCGTTTGCGAGCGAGGCTGGGAGACGATGGTGGGCGCGACGTCGGCGATCGCGGGTGCATGCGCGACGACGATTTCGCGCGTGGCGACCGCACTGGACGTCGCGCCGGACTTTGTGGCTTGAAAGGTGATCGCGTAGGTGCCGTCGGTTTGGCCGACCGGAACGGTGGTGCGGTAGGTGAGGCGGCCGGTGGTGTCGGCGGCGGAGGAGAAGAGCGTCTCATCGGTGTTGCGGAGGAGGTCGCGCACGACGAGGGCGGCGCCGGTCACGGGCGCACCGGATGCGTTGGTCACGGTGAACGTGAAGTCGGCGGACTGGTTCCAGTCGCGGGCCGGCATCGTCGCGGGCGTGACGGCGGCGAGCAGGAGGGTGACGGGCGGCGCGAGCAGCGCGGCGGTGGCTTCGTTCGAATAGCCGGCGCTGCTGCCGCCGGCGTTGAACGCACTAACCCGATACACGTAGGTGAGGGCGCCGGAGGTCGCGGTCGCGTCGCGGTAGGAGACAGTGTTGGCGGCGAGCGTGGCGAGGGTCGTCCACGTGGGGGCGGCGTCGCTTTTGCGCTCAAGCAGAAAGCCGGTTTCATTCGTCGCGGGGTCGACCCAGGCGAGCGAGATCGCGTTGGACTCGGCGGTGGCGATGAGGGTGGCGGGCGCCGCGGGCGCCGGGCCGTCGAGGAATTCACGGATGCCGTCGCGAATGGCGGTGGCGACGAGGAGCTTGAAGCGTTCGTCCCGCAACGCGGCGTTGTCGGGCGTCGGTCTGTCCATGAACGCGATTTCCAGAATGACGGCGGGTCGCGTCGCGAGACGGTTTTCGCCGTAGCTGCCGTTGAAGCCCTGGACGCGGCGGTCGGTCCAGGCGGCGTTGTAGTCCCGGCGGATAGCGGTGATGACCTTGGCGTGGAGCAGGTCGGCGAGGCGTTTGCTCTCGGCGCCGAAGCCGTTCGCGGTGTCGTAAAGGGTTTCGGTACCGGTGCCGCCGCCGCCGTTGTTGTGGACGCTCACGAGGAGCTCGGCGCCGACGGCGTTGGCGTAGCGCGGGCGGCAGCGGATGTCCTGTTCGAGGTGCGTGAATCCGGACTCGTTCCACACCGCCGCATCGGCGCCGAGCGCCTTCACGTGATAGCGCGCGGCCTCCTGCCATTTGGGGAAACCCGTTTCCCCGACGCCGGCCGAGCGATCGAGATTGCGCGTGGGCCGCACGTCGGCGCCGGCCTCCACGAGGAGGGTGTTCAAGGCGGAGACGATGTCGTGGTTGACGAAATCCTCCACGATGCCGCTGAAATAGGAGCGTTGGAGGACGTAGGCCGTGCCGCCCAGCAGATAGTAGCCATGACCCGGACTGATCGCGATGCGACGGCCGGCGAGCGGTTGGAGAGCGGGCGCGACCGGAAGCGGGGCGGGGCTGAGTTGTCGCGCGATCGGCGGCGGGCCGAGCCGCGGCGCCGGGGGGAGCCAACGCTCCAGCGGCAGACCCTCGATCTCGGTTTGGATTTCAAATGTGTTCAGATCGGCCCGCACGACGTCGCCCGCGGCGCGGTGGACGCGGGCGAAGAACGCTTCGAAGCGGATGCTGCCGGGGCCGAGTGCCAGCACTTGGCGGCTGAAGTTCAAGGTGACGCGCCGGCCGGAGAGCGAGGCCGCCAACAGATCCACGCTTGCGGCGCCGGTGCCGTCGGGACCGGTGGAGAGGGCGGTGGCGATCGCCTCGCGGATTTTGGTCGCGGCGGTTTGTTCACGGGCGGTCACGTCCGGCGCATCGGGTGTCGGCGGGGCGGCGCGCGCGGCCGGGCTGAGGGTAACGAGAATCGCGAGGAAGGCGAAACAGCGAATGAGGGTGCGGGGGTGGATGGAGAGCTCGTAGCGGATTCGGATTCGGCCGCAAGCCCACGCTGCGTGCTCGCCGGGAGCAGGGCGCGTTGAGGGGGGGACGTGAGTCGCGGGCAGCAGGGGCACGAAGGGGCCCGGCCGTCTGGCGCGGACCGACGTGCTGGCCGCCACCGGGCGCACGGCGCGCTCCGCAGTGGGGGAAATGCGTAGGCGTGGGCCGGCGGCGCGTGCGAGTTTTTCCCTTCGGCAAAGGCTTGTTTCCGGGCCGATCCCGCGGTGTTCTCGGACTGCCGAGCATTGGTAAACATGGCCGCACCTCCCCGCATCCGACTTTCGCCGATCAAACTGGCACCTGCGCCTGCGATCGTCCCGATCGCCCATCCGGACGCACCCGCAGTCGTCACACCGCCGGAGTCGACGATGGTTGCCGTGCCCGCGTTGTCCGTGGTCACTCCGTTGTCGGTCGCTTCGCCGGTCGCGGGTGTGCCGCCGCTGCCCGCAGCCCTCGCGTCCGACGCAGGTGTGCCGCCGGTTGCGGCCACGCCCGCCGCCGCCAGCAGCCCGGCGCCCGTGGCCGCACCGTTGCCGGCGCTCGCCATCGCGGCGCGGCCGGCGAGTGCGCCCGCCGCCAGGTGGATGAACCGGTGTCGACGGGTTTGATGACGGCCTCGGCGGCGCCGTCCCGCATTCGCGCCTCGTCCGTCATGGTGAAATGGAGCGCGATTGCCGCGATGTTGCTGCTGGTCGCGTTCGCGGCGATGAAGTTCCTGCTTCCGGTCGTGATCGAAATGCGCAGGGAAAAGGTCGCGAATCCGGTCGCTGACAAGAGCGCGCCGACGGCGGTGCGAGCCATCCAGGTGACGCGCCAAGTCGTGGCCAAGAACGATGCGAACGTCGCTTACCTGGGCGAAGTGGTCTCGGCGGTCGAAAACAAGCCGGTCGAGGTCAAGCCTGTGCCGGCGCCCGCGCCGGTGGCGGCGCCGAGGCCGCCGCCGCCGCCACCACCGCCGTCTGATCTCAGCCGCTTTCACGCCGCCGTCGCCCAACTGAAAGTGGACGGCGTGGTCAGCGGGGCGACGTCCCGCGCCTATATCGACGGGCGTTTCGTGAAGCAGGGGGAAATCATCAATCGCGCCCTCGGCCTGCGGTTCGCCGGGGTCGACGCCGACGCGCACATGCTGCTGTTCACGAACGCGGACAACGTGACGTTTCGGAAACGTTACTGAGGCGGCGCGTTTTCCGGCGAACGCGGGGGAGCCCGGGAGCGCCGCGCCACGGCCCGGGTGCCGGATGAACCGCGCGTTTTGGTCCGGCGCATCACGCATATCCTGTGCGGGTATAAGCCGCGTGCGATGGGCCCGGCCGCGGCCGTGGGGCTACTACCTGACGAGAACGCGCAATCGGGTTTCCTCCCGGCCGATCGGGCGCGCAAGGTCTCCCTGCGTATCGGCACCAGCCGGGCCGGCGCCGTGGATTGGGAGCGCGACCAAGGGACGAGCGTCGGCTGGATCCGTTGGCGGCGGCTTCAGCGGTGAGCCCGCGGCAAATTTGCGCACTCCACTTATGCAACATCCGATCATCATTCAGGGCGGTATGGGCGTCGCCGTGTCCAACTGGCGACTGGCCCGGGCCGTTTCCTGCCTCGGCGAACTCGGGGTGGTGTCCGGCACGCTGCTCGCGGTGATCTTGGCGCGCCGGCTGCAGGCCGGGGATCTCGAGGGCGACTTGCGGCGGGCGCTGGCCCATTTTCCCCTGCCGAGCGTGGCGGAGCGCGTGCTGGCCGATCATTTTGTGCCGGGCGGACGCGCGCCCGGGGTGCCGTTTTCGCTGACGCCGCTCCCGTCCCTGCAACCCGGACAGGCCCTGACGGACCTCACCGTGGCGGCGAACTTCATCGAGGTTTTTCTCGCCAAGGAAGGACATGCGGGGGCGGTCGGCATCAATCTCCTCGAAAAAGCCCAGCTCGCCACCCTGCCATCGTTGTATGGCGCGATGCTGGCGGACGTGGACTATGTGCTCATGGGCGCCGGCATCCCGCGCTCGATTCCCGGCGCGCTCGACCGGCTGGCGGCCGGCGACGCGGCCGAGTTGAAGCTGGATGTGGCGGGCGCGGTCAGTGGGGAGGAATTTATCACGCGGTTCGACCCGCGGTCGTTCTTCGCCGGAGCGCCGCCCCGGCTGCGCCGGCCGCAGTTTCTCGCGATCGTCTCCTCGGCCACGCTCGCGCTGACCCTCGCGAAAAAATCCAACGGCCGGGTCGACGGCTTCATCATCGAGCGCGATGTTGCGGGCGGGCACAATGCGCCGCCGCGCGGGCCGCTGCAGCTGAGCCTGGCCGGCGAGCCGGTTTACGGCGCGCGCGACCTTCCGGATCTGACGAAATTCCGCGAACTCGGCCTGCCGTTCTGGCTCGCGGGAGCGTATGCCCGCCCGGAAAAACTGGCGGAGGCCCGGCAGTTGGGCGCGGCGGGAATCCAGGTCGGGACGGCCTTCGCCTTTTGCGACGAGTCGGGGATCGAGCCGGCGCTCAAACGGGAGGCGATCCGCGCGAGCCGGGCGGGGACTGCGCGGGTGTTCACCGATCCCGTGGCCTCGCCGACGGGTTTTCCGTTCAAGGTCGTCAGCATGCCCGGAACGCTTTCGGAAGCGGACCTCTATGCCGGACGGGAGCGCATCTGCGACCTCGGCGGTTTGCGCCAGCCGTATCGGAAAACCGATGGCACGCTCGGCTACCGCTGTCCGGCCGAGCCCGCGGCCGATTACGTGCGCAAAGGCGGCGAGGCCGCCGACACCGTGGGACGCAAATGTCTGTGCAACGCCCTCGCGGCGACCGTCGGGTTCGGCCAGTCCCGCGGCGGCGGAGTGGAGCCGGCCCTCGTCACGGCGGGCAACGAGGTTGCGGACCTCGACCGGATCGTTCCGACGGGCGCCGCGCACTACCGTGCGGAGGAGGTCGTGCGGTATTTGCGCGGTGAGGAAACGGCGGCGGCAGTCGCGGGCTGAGCGGCGATCGCAACGATGCACCGCACGGATCCATCACGCCGGGGCGCCGCACGGGTATTTTGACCATGCGCTCTTCCGGTCAGGGTCCGGCTCATTCTGGCTCGCCGTTGTCCGGAGGCCGCCGCCGAACTCGGAGGGGTGATCTGTTGCATCGGGCCGCTGCGCGGTGTCAGGAGGGGAAACGGCGACCCCGACACCTCGTTGCTGTTTGTCTCTGTTTCCGAACAGGGCCTGGGCCGCCCTCGCACGACAGAACGTATCGGCTCGGATTGCCTCCCCTGCTAGCGTCTGTGTCGCAGGACGATCTCGTCGGCCCCGCGCCGCTCGGATTGGACGTCGAAACTGGATTCGAGCAGGCGGACAAACGCGTCGGTGTTAAGTGCGCCGAAAATCCCGCTGACCCGTGTGCGGGCCAATGCGGGATCTTCGATCGTGAATTGCACGCGGTTGTGCCGGTTGAGCAGCGCCACGGCTTCGATGAGCGGCGTGCCGGAAAATTCCAGGCGCGGACTGCGCCACGCCAAACGCGACTGGAGGTCGGCGTCGGTCACCGGACGACGGTCTGGCTCGGCTGGGTGGGATGAGGTGGCGACGGTGGCACCGTGGCCGGCGCCGATCATGAGCGGTTCGGGGTTCGGCCGTGCCGTGTCCGCCGCCACCGCCCCGCGCGGGGCCAGCGCGACCGCGACCTTGCCTTCGGTGACGACGACATCGACCGCACTTGTTCCAAAATCCACCGAGAAGGCCGTGCCGACCGCGCGCACTTCCACGCCGCCCGCCGCGACGACGAAGGGGCGCGCCGGATGCTTCGCCACCTTGAAATACGCCTCGCCGCGTCGCAGGACGACACGCCGCTGGGCGTCGGTAAACTCGACCGCGATCTCCGCGCCGTCGCGCAACTCGGCGACCGAACCATCGGGCAGCGCCTGGATCGACGGGAGCAGGATGGCGGCCGAGACCACGGCGGGCGAGGGCGGATCCGACGGCGGGCGCAGCGCCTGCCAGCCGAGACCGGCCCCGACCAGCAGCACGAGCGAGGCAACACCGAGCGCGGCGGTGCGCCGCTGCCGCCTTTGCCGGCCACGCGCCGCGAGTTCGCCGAGCACGGCGTCGGCCACGCCGTTCGCCAATGGTCGATCCAGGGTCTTCCACGTGACATCAAGTCCGTCCACGGCCGTGCGATGTGCGGGATCGGCGGCGCGCCACGCGGCGTAGTCGAGTTCCTCGCGGGCCGACAGTCCGGCGTCGCGTCGGGCCACCCAAGTTGCCGCCGCTTCGCGGATCGCCGCGGAAACCGGCGGAGAATTCCGGTCTGCGCGCTCTGGATTGAATACAGTCGGGCGTCGCATGTTCGGTTCAGGGCTGCACTCCGTGGGCTCTCAAAAAATCTTCGCACCGGCGCACGCCGCGGGAAACCTGGACCTGTACGGTCTGTTCCGAGAGGCCGAGTTGGGCGGCGATCGCCTTTTGGGGCACGCCACGGAGTTTGCGCAGAATGAGGATTTCACGACAACGGGCCGGCAGGGCATCAATGGCGGCCGCGAGCAAAACGACCTCGTCGTGTTTGCAGGCGGCTTCGGCGGGACCCGGCCTTCCATCCTCTATGACGGGCAGAGCGGCCAAATCTGTTACCTGGTCGATCGGAGAAATCTGCTTTCTGCGGGCGGTGTCGATCACGAGGTGCCGCGCCACTTTGAACAACAGGGCCTTCGCATAGCGGACGGGCTGGCTCATGCGCACCCGCCAAAGCCGGAGAAACGACTCCTGCACGACATCGTCGATATCCGGAGCAAACGGATACTGCGTGTGCAAATATGCGCGCAACGACGGTTCGTGCACGTGGACCTCCTCGGAGAACCAGCGGTTCTCCTCGGCGGTCGGCAAGCGTTGCAACGGCGGGGTATTCAAGGCGGGGTGGCCAAAACAGGTGCGAAGCCGTGGCGGGCGTCCCATAGTGACGCAAGTGCATTCTCGGAATTGATCGGCTTCCGCTCTCGGGTGCCAGCTTCACGCGCCGCCTTACCCACCCCCGCGTTGGCTCCCCCGTAAAAATCGCGGGCTTTTCGTAACAGATTTCCCTGTCTGACTCGTCACTACACCTGATGAACCCCTCTGTCGTCTTACCCTTGTCTACCGGAA
>CAJAYO010000611.1 GCA_903948415.1 uncultured Opitutia bacterium
AGACGGGTTGCGCGTAGAACGATTTCAGAATCGCGCCGTCGCGGGCGAGCTGGTCGAGGTGCGGGGTCTGGATGTCGGTGCCGCCGTTGAAGCCGGCGTCGGCGTAACCCAGGTCGTCGGCGAGGATGTAGACGATGTTGGGTTTCGGCGCGGGGGCGGCCGAGGTCGCAGCAGCGGCTGCCGCGGCTGCGAGGGAGAGAAGGAGGGAAAACGCGAGGGGGAGGAGAGAGCGGAGCGGGGGCATAGGGGCAGGCGGAGCGGCCTGCGTGCAGCAGGGCGGAAGTCGCCGGCGGAGGAAAGATCGGAGAAGAAAAATTCCACCGCCATCGTCGGCGCGGCGGTTCGCGACCGGCGAAGGGTCGCGCGCGGGTGTTACCGGGAAAGGCGGGCGCGACCGGAGGTGTGCGCCGCGCCCCGCCGCCGTTTCGTCGCGGGCCTAGTTCTTCGCGGGCCAGCGCTGGGGCACCTTCCGGATTTTGGTGAGGTCGTAACCCTGTGCTTCCAACTCACCCAGCAAGCGCCGGTAGTCGGCGGCGGGAATTTCCGGGGTGCGGGCCATGATCCACACATAGTCGCGTTTGTTTCGCCCGATCACGGTCTGGGTGTAGTCCGCGTTGAGGTGCGTAATCAGGAACTCCGCCTTGAAGGGCCAGATGAACTGCATGCCCCACGTCGAGTTGTTCACCGTGTCTTGCACGAAACCGCGCGGGTTGTGGCGCTTGGCCGGCCCGTCGAACCCGCCTTCGTTGAACGTGAACACCGTGTCGATGGTCCCGTCCGGATCGAGCCGGTAGGTCTCCACGCCGTTGTAGGCCTTGGTCTCGATGAACGTGGGAATCGCCGCGATCACATACCACGGGCCCATGTAGCGGGGGAGGTCGACGCGTTCGACCGTCTTGAGCGGCGGTTGCTTCGTGGCGCAGCCGCTCCAGCAGAGGCAACCGAGCGCGCAGGCGACGACTTGCAGGGATCTGTTCATCGGACAACAGACGCCGCTTCGCCGGGGCGTCAACGGTGGGGCGAACCTTTCGGCCCGGGTCTGGGATGAATCCCGTTGATTCCAAAATTCCGGGCGGCGATTGCGCGCCGTCGTTTCAGCAGGCTTCGTTTCTCGCATGAACCACCGTGAAAAAGAGAGCATCGCCCTGATCGCCCTTTCGGCCGCCTTTTGCGATGGCCACAAATCCGACGCCGAGCGGGCCCAGATCCGCACGCTGCTGGAGAACCTCGCCATCCCCGACGCTTCGCTCCTGGTTCAGCGGGTTCTGCTCAAACAGAGTTCGCTCGCGGACGCGGTGGCCGGCCTGACGAGCCCCGAGGCGCGCTCCCTCGCCTACGAGATGGCGGTCTGTGCGATTGAGGCCGACGGTCATCGCAACGACGCCGAGATCCGGTTGCTCAACGCCCTCGCCGAGCAGCTGCGATTGCCCGCCGCGCAGACCGAAATGTCGCTGCGTTTGACGGATGCCGTCGCCCACGCTGCGCCGGTTCCCGCGGTCTGGCCCTCTCCGGCGCCGCCGCCCGCACCCGCCGCGACCGCTGGGCGTGCGCCCGATCCCGCGCTGGATGCGACCATTCGCACTACCGCGATCCTCGCCGGCGCGCTTGAGCTCTTGCCCCAGTCGGCCGCGACGCTCGCCGTGCTGCCCGTGCAAACTCACTTGGTTTACCGCATCGGCCGCCACTACGGCCACAGCCTCGACGCCGGCCACGTGAAAGAATTCCTCGGCGTGCTCGGTCTCGGCTTGGCCTCGCAGGCCTTCGAGGGGATCGCGCGGAAGTTTCTGGGTGGGCTGGTGGGTCGGGCGGGCGGCGGGCTCGTCGGCTCGCTGGCTTCGGCGGCGACCGGGCCGGCGCTGACCTTTGCCACGACCTACGCCCTCGGGCAGCTCGCTCAACGCTACTACGCCGGAGGCCGCACGCTCGGTGCGCTCCAACTGAAGGCGACGTTTCAAGAGCTGTTGGGCAGCGCGAAAGCGCAAGGTGCCCGGCTCATGCCCGAAATCCAGTCGCGGGCGAGCAGCCTCAACCTCGCCCAGCTTCCCGCCCTGATCCGGGGCGCGTAAGTCCTGGCGTCCTCCTCTCCGACCGGATTCCGACCCTGTCTTCATTTTGCCAACGCCTGATCGATTCGGTCGTCTTTCAGCGGTTCGGGCTGGGCTTGATTCTCGTCGCCGGTGGGTTGGTCGGCCTCGAAACCAACGCCGCGCTCATGGCGCAGATCGGTCCGTGGCTCGTTGCGGCCGACCGTCTGGTGCTGGCGCTCTTCGTCGTGGAGTTGCTGGTGCGTTTCGGCGCGCACGGCGCCCGGCCGTGGCGGCTTTTGCGCGATCCCTGGAACCTCTTCGACGTCGCGATCGTCGCCTTCTGCCGGCTGCCGCGCGGGGCCGAGTATTCCGCCGGGCTGCGCCTCGCCCGCGTGCTGCGGGTTCTCCGGCTGATCGCGGCGGGGCCGCGCCTCCAGATTCTCGTGACGGCGCGGCTGAAGCGCATTCCTTCCATGGCTGATGTCGGCGTGCTGCTGGTCGTGCTCTTTTACGTCTCCGCGGTCGTCGGGGTCTCGCTTTTCGGCAAAGCCGACCCGGCCCACTTCGGCTCGTTGGGCGCCTCGGCGCTGGCGCTGTTCCACGTCGTCACGCTGGAGGGCTGGGCCGACATCATGCGCACGCCGCTCGCCGCCGGCCCGGGCACGATTCTGACGGTTGGTTACTTCATTTCGTTTATTCTCCTCGGCACGATGATCACGCTAAACCTCCTGATCGGCGTGATCGTGACCGGCATGGAAGAAGCCCGCCAGGAGATGGACGGCGGGGGCAAATCTTCCGGCACGACCAAATCCTGCCAAGTTTTGTCGGGCACCGATCCGTCCGCCGCCGGAGCGAGGCCGTAGATCCGAAACATCTGGGCGTCCCGCCGCACCGTGTTCGTCAGAAGATTCCATGCCCAAATGCCCACGCCGGTCGCGTCGGTCGCCAGCCGCAGGCGATCGTCGCTGGCCCGCAGCTCCGCCTCCACCTGCTTGCGCCCGGTGATATCCGCGTGGATGGCCCCGGATTGCCGGGGGTTTCCCCCATCTCCGAGAAACGGTACGATCGTGGTGTCCACCCAGTAAAACGAGCCGTCCTTGGCGCGATTCTTGATTTCGCCGTGCCACTCGTCGCCGCGGGTGATGGTCGTCCACAACGCGTGGATAAACTCCTGCGGGTGGTGGCCCGAGTTGATCAGGCGGTGATTCTGGCCGACCAACTCG
>CAJAYO010000612.1 GCA_903948415.1 uncultured Opitutia bacterium
CGCCCCGAAAAAGCCGCCTCCTCCTCCGCCGTATCGCCGCCGCCACTTCACCGGGGGCCGCCTCGCTCCTCGAACGATGCACCTCAAACCACATTTCCCTCTCACCCTCGCCCTTGCCGCCCTGCCCGAGGCCGGGCAGACCCAGTTCACCGATCCCTTTGGCCTCATCGACCCCGCCTGGGGCACGAACCGCTCCGCGCCCGCCGGTTTCACCTCCATTCTTTTCGGCGGCGACCGGCGCCTGCAACTCACCGTCGACCAGACCGGGGGCACCGCCGCCCGCGCCCCGGGATTCGGCTCGACGTTCTAAAACACGCAGGGCCGCCAGCGCCCGGGCGATATCACCGGGCTCTGGACCCTCAGCGCCCAGGTCTTCGTCTCGTCCGCGTTCAACACCACGACCGGCCGGCTCGTGAACCGCGAACTCTGGGGCCATACCGGCACGACGCCGGGCGGCGGCGCCTCTGTGATTTTCGGGTTCACCAACGCCAGTCTCACCGTTGCCCATCCGCTCGACACCACCGCCGCCGACCGCACGTTCGGCTTCCGCGCCTACGATACCACCACCGACAACTGGTTCGACCCGGGCGTGCCCGCCGACTTCACCTTCGGCTCGTGGCACACCCTTTCCGCCGCGTCGACCGGCGCCGTGTTTGAGTTTCGCCTCCACGGCGTGCTCGTCCTCACCCACGCCACCGCCGCCGGCTCCGGTCTCCTGCGCGCGAGGGTGCAGGGCGACAATTTTGGCGACTCCGGCAGCTATTCCGTGCGGTGGGACAACGTCACCGCGAGCGCGATCCCCGCGCCCGCCGCCATCGCGTTCGCCGCCGCCATCGCGGCCTTCGGCCTTGCCGGCTGACGCCGCGCTCCGCGGCCGCCTGAGGGGCGCGGCGCGGACGTTTTTCCCTCGCGTCCGGACTCCGGCTGCCGCGGGACGTTCAGTCGGGTTTCGCCCCATAGCACGCACCGGTCGTCTCGCCTATGCTGTGGCCAAGGCCCCCCGCGGGCCGCACCGCGAGCCGCATCGGTCTCACGCGATTCGCCCGACCGAAATCCGACCGCTGCCTCGGCCCGTCCCATCACCGAAAAACCCATGAAACTCACTCACCTCCTTCTTGCCGCCGCGATCGCCGCGAGCGCCGCCTCGCAGGGCCTTTGGGCCGAAGCCACCACCCCCAAACGTCTGGGCAAAGAAAAAGCTTTCGCCGAATACAACAAAATCGTCGTCCAAAACCTCCAGGGGCAGACCCTCGGCCGGATCGTGGATCTCGGCGTCGATCTCCTCAACGGCCGCATCGTCGAGGTGTTCGTCGCGTCCGACAGCTTCCTCGACGTCGGCGGCAAAATCGTCGCCGTGCCGCCCCTCGCGTTCGTGCCCGATCCGGCCAACGAAGTTTACCGCCTCGACGTGAGCACCGACACCTTCCAGTCCGCCGCCGGGATCGATCTCTCCCGCTGGGTCGAGGCGGGCCATCGCGCACACGTCGCCGCCGCCTATCATCATTTCGGCCGCGAGACTTATTTTCTCGAGGACGGTGACACGGCCAACCCGAAGGACGCACGGCCCAAGGTCGCCCTCGGCTACGTCGAACGCTCGAGCAAACTGCTCGACCTGCCCGTCGGCAATTTCCACGGCGAAAAATTTGGCAAGGTCTGGTCCCTCACCCTCGACATTCCCAAAGGCCGGATCCTGAACGTCATCATTCTCTCGCCCGGCAATCTGGAGACCAAGAGCATCGTGCCTGCCCTGTCGCTCGCCTTCAACGCCGCCCGCGACGCCCTCCTGCTCGACGACACCAAGGCGGAATTCGCCGACCAACCCCACTATATTTATACCGCCGCGGCCTTCGGTAACGATGCCTCCTACGAACGGGAATCCTACCAGGGACCGCACACCCATGTCGCGTTGGAACAGGGCAGCAGCTACTTCGACATCGACCGGACCGTCCGCATCAGCAGAGACATCCGCGCCGCAAAAATCGGCAGCCGCAACGTGCAGGTCGGCACCCTCGACGGCCGCGTCACCTTGCGTGGATGGGTCAACACCGAGGCCGACAAAATCCGCATCCTCGCCCTCGCCGTCGCCGCCTCCCGCTTCGAACTCGTCGACGACCAGATCTCGGTCGGCCGTCCGATCGTCAGCTCCAAATAGCCGGCCTTCGCCCTCCGATCGGCTGGGCCTGCGCGCCGGTCCTTCCCGTTTTCTCCGCTGTCTCCACGGTCCGACCCGTTTTCACCATGAGCCTCACGCCCCCCCTGCTCGTCGCCCGTCCCAGCTCCGCCTCTGGCGGTCCGCCCCTCACGCGCGGCCCGGTCGCGCGCACCCTCGGCGCGCTCGCGCTCACCCTCTTCCTCGGCTACACCGCCACCGC